>NZ_CP011863.1:4500000-4713742 GCF_001521715.1 Enterobacter asburiae | reverse complement strand
TATCGTTGGCGGAATAGGAAACAAAGCTGTCCGGGTCGTACGCTACCGCGTAGAGTTTGCGGCCAGCGCGCTGCACAAACATGATTTCGGTACCAACGCGCACCGGGCGGATCCCGTTGCAGCCGTACGGGCTCGGATTTTTCACCGAGATATTGGTCGGTAATAGCTGCATCGTTGCGGAGGTGATCGTAAACTCGCCGCCGTATGTCAGCGCAATCAGGGTATTCATCTGCGCCAGATGCACAATCGGTTGAGCTGGTCTGAAGACAGCGTGAAGCTGATCGCGTCATCATCCTCGGTGCCAATCTCAAAGGACAGATAAACGCCCGTTTCGCTCCACCAGATTGTTTGCGGATATTTTGGCGAACCCGCCAGGACAAGGCGCTGCTGGTATAGCGTCACCGCGCCGGGGTAACCAAATTCATCGGTCCAGACTGTGTCCTCACGCGTCCATGATCCTGGCGATGCCGCCTGCGTTGCCGTCAGGTCGCTGCGAATGGTACCGACGGCAATCTGAGCACTGGTGATGCTTTTAATCAGCACCAGACCGCCGTTAAGGCGAACGTAGGAACCACATCCTGAGCAACCCAGCCCGCGCCAGTGAATGGTGGATTTGGGTGTCTCCCGGTTCCGCATCGCTCAGGGTCAGCGTAATTTCAGAGCCCACGAACTCTTTGACGGATGGCTTACACCATTTCTGCGGTGTAGTCGCGCACCTCGTCGAATGGCTCAACGATGAACGGTGCCGGTTCAAGCACCCAGTCTGTTTGGACCACGGCGCTGGAGGCGGTGAGGCTTCACAGACTGATGAACCAGAAACATGGTGTCAGCGCCCTGGACATAATTCACGGCAGCCAACATATCGGCGTGTATGGGCTGCGATTCATAAGGCGTATTGTCGCCGTTAACCAGCTGCTTACCGTTCTGATAAATACGCATGTAGCCGTCGCCGAACTCCAGCATGTAAGCCTGAGACCGGTTGAACACGTAGGGAATAAGACGTGATTTTTTATTGCCGAATTTCGTGGCCGCCGCAAAGCGGGTACCAGGTCTGCGGACAACACCACCCTGCACGACCACTACCGCGTTTTCGATAATCTTCGCGCCGTTGGCGTAGCGGGCAATATCAACGCGCCCCATCAAACGTGGGAAACTTCGCCAGCTGTAAAATTGGTTTTATAAGGTTCGCGCGCATGTCAGAACCTCGACTCATAAGTTGGATAGCCGCCCAGCTCTTCCGGCGGTTCTTCCTGGCCATCGACGGCTTTTGCCTGTTTCAGCAGGAATGAGGCCTCCTGCGCCAGACTATCGCGCAGGCTGGTGGACCCGGTCACTGCATACGCCAGCTTGGACTGCATCGTCATTTCAGCAACATCCACCAGCGCGGCATCCATGTGGACTCGTCCTCATTACGAAGATATAACGCAGGCGAATCACATCGACGTTAGCCAGCAGTCGGCTTCCCTCAATCCGGTAATCAATATCGTCACGTAGTTCGCCAACAGAGAGAACGCGAATCAGGTCGCCAGGCAAAGAAAACGATAACCATACCCGAGACAGGCGCGGCACTGACAGGTGAGAGCACAACGCGTTTTATCGCGCAGTTCCACGGGTGAGCGCGGAGTAATTTATTGCGGACAGTAGGGTACAAGGTTGCGCAAAGACGGGCATGATCGTGTCTTCGTCGAAATCATTTATCGGGTGAGCACCCAGCGCCAGAAGTGCGTTTGAGCAGATCGATACACTCGAAGTCATGGCAGAACCTCAGATGAAAAAAGGCCGGGGGTAGTCCCCGGCAAACACACCAGCGGCATTAAGCAACAAAATCGATGGCGACGACTTTTTTCTCGTTGGCACGGCCAGCACCATAAGACGCATCAACAGAGATCTGAATGGTGTTGTTTTTATCGCGACGTGGGCCGATATCAACGCTGTACTCAGCGCCGGTACCGAAATGCACAGCGGATTTACACCATGCGACGGCGGTTTTGGTGGTCACGGCCGGATCGCCTGCGGTCGCAGAATCCAGTTTTTCGTAAGCCAGCCACTTAAAACCAAGCCAGTTTCCGGACACAGCACCTTCCTGCAACATTTTCACCGCCATGAAGTCGGCAGAAGTCAGCGTGGTATCGCTGAGGATCTGCGTCAGCATGTCGGCGTTGTAGGTGATATACAGTTCTTCACCGTTCTGCTCATCGCACTCGTTGCGGCGGAACATCGCTTTCGCGGCGATCAGCTTGGCTTTGGTCATGCCCGTGCCACCAGCAACGATTTTTTGCGACGCAGGCAGCGCCACCGGTGCGTACGCACCGCCGCTGGACGTTTTACGCATCACAGGGTCGAGCAGAGCACGATAAACAACATCGTCTTTTTTGCGGTTGGAGGCCGCCAGGGTGAGCTGCAGATATGGACCCTGCGGGTCGGCCAGCAGTTTACGCAGGTCACGTTTTTCAACTGGCACGAATACAGCGTAGTCCGCCATCAACGCATTACGGGTGCCAGCGTCTGGCAGGTCCCATACGGTGTCACCAAAACGCGTGGTGATCTGCGTCATTTCGATGGTGCCCATATCGTTAATGGTGAACGCTTCGCCGGTGATCATCCCACGGTCGTTTACCGCAGCCTGCAGGCGGGAATCCTTCTGCTGCGCGGCGATTTCGAAAGAATCATGAAACTGCGTGATAAACGCAGCGGTGATCATGTTCTTATTGGTATCAAATGACATAACAATCACTCCAGAAAATATCGCCTGCTGGGTTGTCGGTTGCCCGGCCCGATTAACACAATGCGCGTGGCGCGTACGCACTGCGGGAAAATTCAGTTATCCGGCGTCCCCGCCGGGCTGGTTGTGGGGAGATTGTTAGCGAGGTGCGCGGTCGGAATCCCGACCAAATGAAAAAGCCAGCGGGTTAGGCTGGCTTTTTGTTAGAGTGCTGAGGAGTTAGCAATCCGCATCAGGGCGAGCAACGGCACGACAGGCCGCCATGCATGCAGTCTGCATATCGGTTTTCGCGATGGCTAACCAACGACGATCGTATTCACTGTTGGTAGACAGCATTTCAATCTCAGCCAGGAAATTACGGCTAATAGCTTTCAGATCGTTCATTGCGCCGATTTCCGTCTCGGTCAGGCTGCGATATCCCTTAACGGTACTACCATCTTGTGGTTTTGCTTCGCTCACTGGTCTTTCCTCGTTTTAAGTTGTCGTGACATGTCACGCTACGGTTTGATCGCCGTAACGACGCTGGTAATACGCTTTGACCTTCGCAGATACGCGTTCGTGGTCGGCGTGTTTTGGATCCATGTAGGCCGGAGATTTCATCAGGTCGCGAATGGTCTGCTGCTCTTCGAGGTTCACATCGCCGCCCGCTGGCGCATCCTCCTGCATTTCAGCACCGACTTTAGCAAGCATGCGGATAACCATCGGGTTATTGCCGATTTCGTCAATGCGGCCTTTATCGGCGTCGTCCGCCAGAGAGTTGAACGCGCGGAAAGCCAGACCGATGTTCTGCTTAAACTCTGCGTCAGTCTTCCACACTTCGCGCAGCTGCGTGGTGGCCGCTTCCGAATCCAGCGCAGCGGCGCCACCCACCAGCTCAGGAGCGCGCTGTGCGTATTCGCCCAGGATAAAGCTCATCTGATCGTTGGTGATGCCTTTGGCGTGCGCAGTTTTCATAAAGCCCTGCATGCGCGGGTCGGCTTTGAATTCTTCCCAGTTGAATCCCTCGACCTCTACCTTAGGTGCATACTCATCTGCCGTTTTCGGCGGCGCGTCGCCGCTACCCATGCGTTTTTCAAGGTGAGTGTAATTTTCCGCCAATTTGCGGGCAGAGCTTTCAATACTGAGCTTTCCGTCTTCGCCCATAACGCGGAATTTCTCAGGTAGCCAGTCATTAGCACCCGGTTCGCCCGCGCCTGTGCTGAGGAGAGAATTACCAGAAGGTTCGCCAGCACCAGGATTATTGCCGCCATCTTCACCACCTCCGTTACCGCCGCCTGGCAGTTCTGCGCCCTGCTCAGCGTTCATGAATAAGTGTTTAAGCTTCCACATCGTCTTCTACTCCATCGGCTCTGTTGATCTGACTGAGAATGAAATCGAGCACAGAACGCTGTCCGGCCCGGTAACATGTTTCGCGGTCACCTTCGGTACCGCCTTTCACGTACGCTTCGCGACCGAAGCGCCTGGTAAGTTCTTCCAGCACAGGCGCACCGCCTGGCATTTCTTCAAAAATCCGCTTGTAATCTGCGGGTGTAGCCTCTTTGGTTCTCATTGATTACCTGCCAGTCGTTGTCCTATTGCCGCGCCTGCTGTCTGCCCTGCGGCTCCTGCAGCCTCAGTTCCCGCCTGCATCATGAGCTGCTGCTGAGCGGCCTGCTGCTGTGCTTTCTGGCGCTGGTCGCGGAGATCCGCCACCGCATCGGATGAGCGAATTACTTTTGCCGGAACGCCGAGAGCCTCAGCCACAACGCGAGTGGCTTCGTCGGTATCGATGAGGTCAACAACGTCCTGGCTGATGCCCGCGAGGTTTGCCACGTTCGCGCAGAGGCGTTCGATTGCCGTTACGTCTTCCAGCTTCTGGGCGCGTGCCAGAGGCGAGATGTAACGCACATTGAAATTGGCGTTTTGCAGGCTCTCAGGCGGCGGGGAGAAGACGCCAGCGCGGAATGCAATGCCAAAACAGCGCACCACCAGCAACTGGAGATATTCAGCCTGGAACCGGCCATACACCGGACCAAGCAGCTGGCGAATCAGCGCGACGCGCACATGCACTTCGGTGGCGGTCATGGCTGGACCGTCCTGCGGCTGCAGCTGGTCGGCCATCATGATTTTGCGGATTGACGCCTGCAGGCGGTCTTCTGCGGTAAACGCTACCTGGAAATCTGCGCCTGTCAGCAGCGGTTTCATGCTGTCGGTGCTGTTCGCCACGATGATACGGCGCGGGCCAACCTTGACCGTGCGCGGGTTGAGCACGCCGTCATCCTCGGCAATCCACATGCCGGAGATAGCCAGATCTTGCGCGGCTTTCTCCATGCGTTTGGTTTCGTTCAGCTCTTTGCAGTCCGGCAGCGCGTCGTACACCGGGCCGATGCCGTAGGAACCGCCGGGGATTTTCATCCAGCGCGGCACGCAGCACGGGAATTCGTGATAACCAGATTCGCGCACAATCTGCTTGTTGCTCACGTCGACGTTGTACGATGCAAAGCGCATGTTCTTCGCCAGGCGGGCATCGACCATGTAGGTTTCACGCGGGAAAATGCAGTGCAGGAAATCAAATTTATCGTCGGGCTTTTTCTTCGCCGCGTCGCGGATCTTCTCGCTGACCTTGTCCGCGCCGAATTCTTTGATGGCCTGCTCTGCGGTCAGCTGGTAGCGGCGGTAGATCGTGTCCACGATGCCATCCTTGCGGGTGGACGTGACATAGCACTGCGCCAGCGGCCATTGCTGGAAGGTGTAGCCGCCCTCTTCCCGGTCCTCGTCGATGTACAGGACGAACCAGCCAGCGCACACCACGTCGAGATTCGCCTCGTAGCCTTCGGCGTCGAAGTTGGCGGCGTGGATATTTTCCCAGACCAGCGTGGCGCACTCAGACAGCCAGGCTTTGGCGTCGTCCGGCAGAGATTCGCTGTCGAGGTTCAGCCATTGCGCGTTCGCCGGGGTCATGCCGGACATGAGCGCAGAGGCCAGCATGCGTGCGCTGTCGGTGGCGGTGCCGTCCAGTAGCTTCGCCACCTTGTGTTTTGCGCTCTGAGCATCGAGCACTTCGTCAGAGAATCCCGCGCCGCGCAGCGGATAGGTGTAGTCATAGCACTCGCGCCAGACGCTTTCATGCTGCTGGCGGTTGGCTTTCAGCGTGTCGGAACGCTTAATCAGCTTAACGGCGAGTTCATCCATCAGTTACGCCCCCAGAGTGTTTTTCTGCTGCGCTGCCTGCGCACCAGAGGACAGCAGAGAGCTGCCCGAATCAGCTGCACCCTCTGCACCACTGGCGAGAAGGGACGAGCCTTTCTTGCGCTTCTTGCGCGCTGCTGCATCTGCGTTTGCCGCTTTTGCTGCTGCATCGGCAGCTGCATCCGCTTCGGCCTGCGGGTCGGTCTGCGTGACCTTTGGTGCTCCGCCTCCACACATAACGATTCCCCCTCTTAGCCCGGAACGTGCCAGCCGTGCTCAGTCAGAACGGGCTTACCCGTCACAGGTTGAGGCTTGCCCTCTTCGTTCGTCACGTAGCCGAGCGGCGCTGCGGGCTCCGCCGTGGTGGCTTTTTTGACGAGCTGGAGGAATTCGAGATTGTCGGTCAGCTGCTGGTCAGCCAGGTCGGTGTAACCCAGCGTTTCAAAGCGGGCGATGATGGCCGCGCCCTGCTCGTTGATGGTACCCAGCAGAGTATTGCGCTCAGAAAGTGCGGCATCGTCCAGCAGACTGGCAACGCGCTGCTGGATAACTTCCTGTTCTGCGCGCTGGCCGTCTGCATTAAGCGTCTGGATCTCAGCCGCGGTAAGGCGGTTCTCTGCTTCCGTCTGCTGCTCAGTGCCCGTTTCAGGTTCCTGCCCTGGTACTTCGACGGTTTTCTTTGGTCGGCCCATTGTGTTGGCTCCTGTGATGATTGAGCCGTAAGTGTGAAACGGGGTGGCGGTCGGGATCCCGACCAAATGGAAGATTTGTTAAAAACAGGGCCGATTTAACATAATGGACGTTGCGCGCACCAGCAAAAGTGGACTCATTACGTTAAATGCGTGAAGCGGTTATTTGTTGCGGTTTACTGGCGGGAAGTGGTGAAAATGGACTGCATAAATCGTGCATAAAACAGGGCGGTTTTTGCATAGCGTTTTTAACCGATGAACGCCCTGTTTTTGCATGTTTTCATGGTGTCAGACGCTTCGATCGCCAGGCGTAAACGAATCGCCGTGATGTGACCTGCGCCGGAAGCTCTGAGCGCGGGCGCTGTGTGACGTAACACCAGAAGTCTATCAGCGCTTCGCCCGTGTGGTGGTTCGGTGCTGCGCCCTGCTTCCAGCCGATGATAGCAGACTTCGACACGTCGAGCTCTCTGGCAATCTCCTGCAGGGGAATGCCGCTGCGCGTGATGTCGTTAATCACCCGGAACCAGTCTGTTTTGAACGTTGCGACAACTGGCATAGTTCACCTCGCAAAACGCGCGCACGCGCGAGCATAGAGAGCGATTTTATTGAGCTTCTGGCGTGCGCGCATGGTTGTTACTCCTCGATTTTTAGATAACCGTAAACACTGGTATTAGTGCCGTCGGTTAACTCAAGCTGGAATTTGTCATCGCAGTTTGTGCAGCCTAAATCAATCTCTACAGTCATACCGTTTTCGTGCGCTCGCATGGCGACATTACGAATAAACACACTGCTGTTAGCACAACGTGGACAAGTGATTTCGTTATTTCCGTCAATGTGGTTTTTTAATCCTGAAACTTTCATGTTGTTTACTCCGTTTAGTTATTTGCAAATATTTTCATGTTTATTTCTAAGGTGTCAGTTAAGTGTCAGGTAAATAGCTAACTGACACCGTCTGTAAAGCGCGCCGCATAAGGCCTAACCCTATTTTAGGTGTCAGGTGTCAGATGGCTTTAGTTCTATATACATAAGGGACCTTATAATACCTAAAATATAAGTTCTCGTGTACATAGTTTTAAATTCTGCTGACACCTGACACCTTTCCACTGCTTCCAATTGATTTTATTGATTTTTAGCAGGTGTCAGATCTATCTTTATCTGACACCCATCTGACACCCGCTTACAATCCAGATTGCAAAATATCGCAAGTTTTATATATTTCGCGTAATTCCTCGTTGCTGAACTCGCGATTTTTTTCAAGTAACCAAAATCTATTTGTGAACCCGTCAATTTTTACGCGTACAGGTTCCCGCTTTGTTCTTTCTTTCAAAACGCGAGTAATATGCTTCTGGTTAATTTCTACATCCATTCCTGCTTCTGCCAGTATCACGTTAACGATTTGCTGGTATGTCATTGCAGGCGCTGGCGGGTTATTCAGGATTTCGATAAGTGCAGATTCAACGTCGCTCTTATTACTTTCAATCATCAACAGGCGTTCTTTCGTCTCAGGTGCGCGCTGCCAGTTGAAGCGGGACAGGTCAACACCCATCAGATACCAGTACACCTGGGCGATAAAGTCACTGTCGCTCAGCGCGCCATACAGGCTGGCGTAGTGCTCCTCGCTTGCAGCGAAATCAGGGCCACCAAGCACGGCGATACGGCGGTCTTCCTCCGGTAGCGCCAGCGCATCGAAGTGGTTGGTGTAGAACAGAAAGCCGGTATAAATATCCATCGTCTTTTTGCTGCCATATTTGCGGTTCACTTCAAACCGTGGTTCTGTCAGCACGTCGCGGATCTTATCGTTCACCTCATACCGCTTATCGTTTTCGCGCACCTCGTCAATGGTGCAAAGCAGCGTATTGTACAGGTAGTCATGGAACTGATTATCGCACAGGATCTTCATGCGAGTGCGGGCACAGTTCCACGGGCCGAGCACGCGCTCCATCAACTGGCTGACCCATCCCCTGCCCGTACCGTGGGCGGTGGCGACGTGGAGAATGGAAATCGGGCAACGCCTTTCAGGGCGCTGTACCATCCAGCCCAGGCGAGCGATGAAGAACTCGCGCTGCCAGGCGTCAGGCACCAGATAAGCCATATGGTTAAGGAACGTGGACACCTTACTCGTATCTGCGGTACGTGGGTGCTCAGGCATATAGAATTCGTTAATCTCAAACCGGCCGTCGAAACGCTCGATAATACGACCCGCCCCCGGCTTATAGCCTGTTGTCTCCGCTATTTTCTTATGGCGGTGTTCAATCCATCGTTTAGTTGCTGGTGTTGGTAGTCCTTTCCCCACAGGAGGGAACTGGTAAGGAGCCATCAGGTTTTTGAACGACTTCATACCCATTATGCACTGGTATGGTGGTCGACTGAGGTCGCACACCTGATCACCCTCGATAACATAAATAAAGCGCTCAAGGAAATGGCCGGTCATGTCGGTGTTGATATCCACAAACTCTGGTTTATCCCCTTCTTTATCTGCGGTCAGGTCTTCGAAGGCCGCCACGCGGTAGCCTATTTTATCCAGGAAGTCTTCCTGAGCACGATGCTTGCAGCTGTTATGCAGACAGACAAATTTACCGAGATCAAAACCGCTGGTCTTTTCCAGCAGGTAAACCGTAGAGGTGTCCCCCTCACCTTTCGATGAGCTGTGGCCATCCTCAAAGGGACACATAATTGGCAGCTTTATGCCGTCGATGAGATCACCAGTGGCATAGCCGTTTGCGATCAGATAATCGGCAACATCGTCGGTACCAAGTGGGTTTATCTGCGCAGGATCCCGGAAGCGAACAGCAGAACTGTCAGCAGGCGCAGCACGGGATAGCACCTCGTCCACATCAACGACCGCGCCGGTAAACGAAACGGTATTCGCTCGTTCATCTGGTCCGAACAGCAGCCAGGCCGCGTTATATACCCGCGAATCCCACTCTACAGGCTCGTCGCAGATAAGATCGTAAATATCCATGACGTCCTGCTGAACAACCGGAGATATGCGCTCCAGCTCCGAAGGCGAGACCGGGCGGGATACCGCCAGAACAATACGCCAGCGCTGTTCTCCGCTCGCCGTGGGGTGTTCGTGGCTGGCAGTTGAGTAAGCAAACCCGCGATACTCGTTGAAGAGTTCGCGCAGGGTCTCCCAACCCGTAGCGGTGGTACCGTCCATATCAAACCGCAGCATGTAGCTATTGCCCGCATTGACTTTCTTACGGCCAACAGCCGGGTCCAGCATGTCCACCCAGAAATAATGCAGCCGGTCTTTTTTGGCGCTGAGCTGCTCTTTTGTGTCCGTCGGCAGAACGTTCAACGTTCTCCGGTTCGACAGCCACAAATGCTCGAAAGCGTCAAAGCTCTCGCAAACAGCCGGTTTTGGTCGTGCGTCTCTGGCGTGTTGCCCTGTTGAGTAGCGTATCTCCATGGGTTACGCCTTTTTAGATTCGCCGACGGTACGCAGCATATTCTCTAAAGCCCTGACGGTAGATATGCGCGGATCTGTATGCACACCGGTAAGCAGTCGGCAAATTGAGGATTGCGCTACGCCAGTAGCTTCGGCAATCTGGCTTTGGGTATACCCTGCATCAATCAGGGACTGAACCATGTCTTTAGGAGTTAACTCAATCATGGCGATATGCTCCATCGTTTATGTTATGAAGCAAATCTATCCGAAAACGCATTGATAAACAACCCAGAAACGCTTTAAATAAACGCGCTAAAATATGCAATAACGCATATTTGTTCACTAAGCGAACAAGGATTCAAAGACATGGCATACGAATACGATGTTGTTCAGAAAAACATAAAATACCTAATGGAGAAAGCAGGTATCTCTAGCGTGACGGAGCTATCCAGAAAAGTAAAAATGCAGCAGTCTACGCTGCAGCGCATGCTTGCTGGGGAAATTAAAGATCCGAAGTACATTACCCTGAAACATATTGCTGAGTTTTTTAAAATCTCCCCAGTGGATCTGGTGGAGTGCGACCTGCAAGCCGAAAAACCACGAACAGTAGTTGACGTGGACGGTGACCCTTATGATTTTGAATTCAGGGAAGTACCAGTATTGGGCAATACCCAGCTGGGTAATGGAGGATTCTGGACAGATATGCAATACCCAGTTGGTAATGGAGACGGTCACATCAGATGGCCTTCATATGATGCAGATGTTTACGCGCTAAAATGCGTTGGCGATTCTATGGTACCTCGCATCAAAGAAGGTGAGTTCGTAATAATAGAACCTAACCACGGCTACCACCCAGGGGATGAAGTGTTAGTAGTCACCGAACAGGGTGAGGTAATGGTCAAGACTTTTCTTTTTGAGCGCGACGGCTTTTACCATTTACTCCCGGTAAACGAAAACCACGCACCTATCAGATTACCTAAGAGTTCTGTCACTAAAATCCAGTACATAGCAGGCATAGCTAAATCGTCGCTATGGCGCCCCTAATAAAATCAAAGTGTTAAATACAGGCCGCATAAAGCGGCCTTTCTTTTTTGCGAAATAATGCATTTTTGGGTTGACCAGATAATGCGAGTTAGCATATAAATGCGTTATCGCTTAATTCAATGCATTTTCGGGTTAAGCAAATCGCTCTTTAACAAACAGAACCGCGTGACAGGTAAGCCGCTGTGCTCCTGGCAAAACGAAATGGCACCCGATGGGATCGAGGTAAGCGCCGAGTCCGTATGCGTACGGTAAGCGTAGAGGACCACACCGCGACGAGCTGATAAGTCACGCAAGTTGAAACGCCCCGATGATGGGGCGTGCAGTGAATTAATCAAAGGCTTTGGGCCTTTTACTAATCCACTGAGGGCTAACTTATGCGAATTAAGGAATCGGACATACTCCATGAAAATGGCGATTTCTGGGTTTTGAACCACCCAGCAGGTTTCCATGTCATGCGACGAGGATTGACGCACTCTACGTGCGACAGCGCCTATGCCCAACTCGATCTAGCCGTAACTCGCTGTAATTACCTTGCGAATCGGAATCAGCGGCCTGCCCCACACTCTGAATCATCCATGTAATTGCTGTGTGTAGTCTTTGCCCGTCTCCCTTGACGGGCCTTTTTCCTGACTGAGAGTGCATCCACAACGGTGCTATGTCTCGCCCGCTGGCACCGGGTGCGCTCCCAGACATGAAAAGGAGCACTACCGATGAAACCTGAACACCTCCATCGGCTGACGGGGCGCGACGTGCTCCAATATCGCCGCAAACATTTCGACATTATCACCGGTCTGGCCCTCGCTACTGCGTTCGGCCTGGCTATTACCTTCATTCTCCTTGTAGCGAGGACCGCAGTATGAGCTTAGAAACCAGTCTCGAACTTAACAACCAACTGCTGACGCAGCATAACGCCCTGCTTGAACGCCTTATCACTGCCCTGGCCTCTGGCGTAGCTCTTCGTCCGGACACCGTCGCGCAGGTTCAGGAATACCGCGAAACGGTACCGGAAACCAAAGCGGAAAATACCGTTATCAGCAAGGTTACGCTGGACGATCTGGAGTTCAGCGACATTATCGCCCTGGCTGCATTCTACCCGACCCCGCAGGAGCTCAGCGAAACAATGGTCCAGCGCGTTGTTGATTACCGCGACGCCGAAGGCGATAAACGCGTTGTGCAGATCGACGCACTGGACAGCGCCCTGCAGGGTGTTAAACGCGCTGGCCATCTTAACAAGCCAGCATTACTTGACCTGTCGCGTAACATCCTGCGCTTCTGGGATGATTTACCGACCATCGCGGCACGCCGTGAGTTTGCCGAGCGTTTACTTGACGCACCAGCTGACGGGCGCCATGAAGTGAAGCCAAAAACCAGCGGTAAGGATGAAGAACGCACGGGGCCGTTCTACTGCAAGAACGTCGATGGCTCCGCAGCCAGCGAAATCCACACCTTACGCAAGCTGAACGAGCTGCTTAAAAAAGGCCATATCGAGATCACCCGCGTTGAGTACCTCCAGCTGCAGGAAGATTTCGCGCGTAAAAACGCGGCAAAAGGCGGTACCGAAACGGGTGATGATGCCGGGGGTAATACTGGCGAACAGACCGATTTTGCGGCGCTGCGTAAAAAGGCCGAAGGGTTGATCCTCCAGCTGGCAAAAGGTGGTTACCGTGCTGAAGCTGTGGCGATTCTGGAAAAACAGGGTGCCAAAAAGCTCGGCGAAGTTGCTGACGAGAACCTCGCAGACGTGATCGCACAGGCTGAAAAAGCACTGGAGGGTTAATCATGCCAGACGTTCATGCACGACTTTCCCCGTCTTCAGCGCATCGGTGGATGCGCTGCCCCGGTAGTCTGGCGCTGGAGGCCACACAACCGGATAAAAGCTCCTCATTCGCAGAAGAAGGTACCGCAGCGCACGCGCTTGGCGAAAAGGTGCTGCGCAACCGCCAAAGCCACCCGGAACATTATGCGGGTTGTAACGTCGCGATGTTCCTCGGCTCCTATCCTCTTGCTGAACACCCGGATGATACTTCTGGCCCGCAGGTAGATGAGGAAATGGTCGAAGCCGTTGGCCGTTACGTCGACACCGTCTGGGCGCTGTCGCAGGGCAATGAGCTGCTGGTCGAGCAGCGTGTCGACTTCTCCCATATCGTGGGCGTAGAAGAGTCCTTTGGTACCGCCGACGGCGTAATCATCGCGGGCAACGAGCTGCAGATCCACGACCTGAAATACGGTAAGGGCGTGCGCGTCGATGCTGAGCAGAACGAGCAGCTGCAGCTGTATGCCCTGGGCGCACTGGAGCAGTTCAGCATGCTGTACGACTTCGAGACGGTGCGCCTGTTCATCCACCAGCCGCGGCTTAACCACGTTTCAGAGTGGGCCCTGACGGTGGAAGAGCTCCAGGCGTTCGGCGAACGGGCGCAGGAAGCGGCCGCCAGTGCGATCGTGATGTTCAACATCGCCGATTGCGAAGGTGTCGAAACCCTGCCGCTGGAAAATTTCACCCCCGGCGAAAAACAGTGCCGGTTCTGCAAAGCCAGCGCCATTTGTACCGCGCGGCAGCAATTGCACTTCGACACTATCGCTGGCGATTTCGTTGACCTGACGCAATCTACTGGCGAGCAGCTGGCAGAAGCAGTTAAGCGTGTGCCACTGCTGACCGCCGAACAGCTGGCGGAGGTATACAGCCAGGCCGATTTTATCGAATCGTGGCTAAAGGCTGTGCGCGACCGGGTGAACAGTGAGCTGAACGCCGGGCATCCGGTACCGGGCTTTAAGCTGGTTACTGGCAAACAGGGTAATCGCGCCTGGAGTGATGAAGAAGCTGCCCGCGCGCTGCTGAAAGACCAGTTCCGCTACAAAATGGAAGAGGTCTTCGACTTCAAGCTGATCAGCCCGACCAAAGCCGAAAAGCTTATCAAAAAGGCCAGCCCTCGCCGCTGGCCGAAAGTCGAAGCGCTGATCACCCGCGCTGACGGTAAGCCCACCGTCGCCCCCGAATCCGACCCGCGCCCAGCGCTCAATATCAACCCTGTTAACGATTTCGACGACGTGTCCGACGACGCGCTCGCCGCAGACCTCATCTGATTAAGGAACGACTCCATGAAAATTAAACTGAACAACGTCCGTCTGGCTTTCCCTGCTCTGTTCGAAGCAAAAACCGTGAACGGCGAAGGTGACCCGCGCTTCTCTGCTGTTTTCCTGATGGATCCAAAGCACCCGCAACTGGACGAAGTCCGTAAAGCGCTGAAACAGGTAGCGAAGGAAAAATGGGGTGAGAAGTGGGAAACCATTTACGGCCAGCTGGAGAAAAAGCTCAACCTCTGCCTGCACGACGGGGACGAGAAAGCCGAATATGAGGGCTTCCCGGGCAACTTCTTCCTGAATGCTGCCAACAAAGCGCGCCCGGCAGTCATCGATCGCGACCGTTCTCCGCTAATCCAGGCTGATGGCCGTCCTTACGCCGGTTGCTACGTCAACGCCGTAATCGACATCTGGGCGCAGGACAACAACTTCGGAAAACGCGTGAACGCATCGCTGGGTGGCGTCCAGTTCCTGCGAGACGGTGACGCGTTCGCTGGCGGCGGTGTGGCCGCGCCGGACGACTTCGACGATATCAGCGAAGGCGCAGACGCTTCCGATCTGGTTTAACCCTTCCCCCACCCGGCCATGTGCCGGGTGTTTTGCAAAGAGCATCCCTTTTCGCAAAGCACCCGCGAGGAATATCTATGTCTGAAACCATTCTCTGGGGCGACCTGGAAACCTATTGCGAAATACCGATCAACAACGGCACTCACGCTTATGCGGAAGGTGTCGAGGTGATGCTGTTTGCCTGGGCCATCGGCGACGAGCCGGTTAGCGTCTGGGATCTGACTGCTGGCGAACCTATCCCCAGCAGGCTGAGGAAGGCCATCGCCGACCCTGACACTATTCTGTTTTTCCACAATTCACATTTCGACCGCACGGTACTGCGCCACGCAATGCCAGAGCTGGCACCCGATGTCACCCGCTGGCGCGACACGATGGTGCAGGCGCTGGCGCACAGCCTCCCCGGCGCACTGGGAGCGCTCTGCGAGGTGCTGGGCGTTCCGCAGGACAAAGCGAAGGACAAAGAAGGTAAAGCGCTTATCCAGCTGTTCTGTAAGCCACGTCCGAAGAACAGCAAACTGCGCCGGGCCACCAGCAAAACCCACCCGGAAGAATGGCGGCGCTTTGTTGCATACGCCGGGCTGGATATCGAGGCGATGCGAGAAGTTTATAAGCGGCTGCCGAAGTGGAACTACAAGGGCGCAGAGCTGGCGCTATGGCATCGTGACCAGCAGATAAACGACCGAGGCGTCTGCATGGATGTGCAGCTCGCACAGGCGGCGATCGAGGCGGTAGACCTCGAGCAAAAACGCCTGGCGAAACGCACGCAGGTGATGACCGACGGCGAAGTGCAGGCGGCCACGCAGCGCGATGCGCTGATTAAGCACATTGTTGAATCGTACGGTGTGGAGCTGCCGGACATGCAGCGCAGCACGCTGGAGCGCCGTATGGCGGATCCTGATTTGCCGTCTTCGGTGAAAGAGTTGCTGGCTATCCGCCTACAGGCCAGCACCACCAGCACCAGTAAGTACAAATCGCTGATGAAGGGTGTGAGCAGTGACGGGCGTCTGCGCGGCACGCTGCAGTTCTGCGGAGCATCGCGAACCGGGCGCTGGGCCGGGCGGTTGTTCCAGCCCCAGAACCTGCCCCGCCCTTCGCTTGAGCAGGACCAGATAGACGAGGGCATCGAGGCGCTGAAAGCCGGATGCGCCGATCTGCTGTTCGATAATATCATGGAGCTGACCAGCTCGGCGCTGCGCGGCTGCATCATGGCCCCCGCAGGCAAAAAGCTGGTGGTTAGCGACCTGTCGAATATCGAGGGGCGAAAACTGGCCTGGCTTGCTGGCGAGCAGTGGAAGCTGGACGCATTCCGGGAGTATGACGAGGGGACCGGACCGGACCTGTATAAACTGGCCTACGCCCGCGCCTTCAATATCTCGCCGGACGATGTTGATAAATACCAGCGCCAAATCGGCAAGGTGATGGAGCTGGGCCTCGGCTTCGGCGGGGGTGTTGCGGCATTTCTTACCTTCGCCCTGGTCTACGGTCTCGACCTCGACGAGCTGGCGAACGCCGCGCTGCCGAATATCCCCCGTGATGTCATCCGCGAGGCGAAAAGCTGGTACGACGAATCGGTTAAACGTAAATCGACCTTTGGCCTGTCCGAGCGTGTATTCATCGCATGTGACTCGCTCAAGCGCCTCTGGCGCAGAGCGCACCCCGCAACCTGCGATTTCTGGTACGAGCTCGAGCGCACCGTCCGCACCGCCATCGCTACACCCAAAAAGACGCTGTACTGCGGCTATCTGAAAATCCGCCGTGATGGTGCATGGCTACGCATACAGCTGCCATCCGGGCGCGCACTGTGCTACCCGTCTCCGTCCATCGAGAAGGGAAACATCACCTATCAGGGCGTTAACTCCTACTCGCGCAAATGGCAGCGGCTCAAAACCTACGGCGGAAAACTGGTGGAAAACGTCACTCAGGCGGCCGCCCGCGACGTTCTGGCCGGAAACATGCCGCTGATCGAGGATGCCGGTTACAGCATTGTGCTGACGGTACACGATGAGGTGATCACCGAAGCGCCGGACACAGACGATTTCAACGATAAAGCGCTTTCCGCGCTGCTCTCCACTAACCCCGAATGGGCTCCCGATATTCCGCTGAACGCTGGCGGCTTCGAGGCGTACCACTACCGTAAGGACTAATCGCTATGGCCTGTAACTGCTTTAAAGATATCAAAGAGCGTATGGATGCGCGCTTGCGCGAGGCTGTCGCCAGCAACTGCGCTGAGGTTGACGAATCCGATTTCGATAATCGGGTCTTCATTCTTGAAAAGGGTGATTTCTGCAACGTAATGCTGCCTTACCGCTTTCGCTATTACCGTCGTAAGAAGAATGGCGAACCCGAGCAGCGTTGTACGAACGCTGATACCAGAATCGCAATCAACTACTGCCCATTCTGCGGCACCAAATTCAACGGTAAAGCCACCTCAAATGAGGAAGTTACCGCATGAAATTCATTTTTATGGTGATGGATAGCCGTGCGCAGTTCGATATAGACAGCGCCGCCATTCTGGAATGCTGCGGCGATAAACAACCATCCTGGCGCAATCTGCGCAGAGACTGGGGTGGTCAGGGCGCAGTTCTGGCCCGCTTCCGTCTGGTTAACAGCGATATGGCTACCGACCCTGAGGTTGTCGGCGTCATCCACTGAGGTAATCCCTATGTCATTTAAATATCGGGACAGTCCGCTTTATTACCGGACTGCGCGGGAGGCTTTGCGACTTGAGCAGTCCGGCGAGTATGACCGGGCGGCGAAGGTCTGGGCCAAAGCCAACCGCGAATCACGTAACGAACTTAATCAGGACTGGAGCGAACGCCGGTCTGATTTTTGTCTGATGCAGAACATGCGCGAAAAGCGTAGGGAGGTGAATGATGCGTAATACAGCGAAACTACAACTGGGGTTCTCCCCGCTATCCAAAAAGATCATGTTGGCAAAAATGCGCGATGTTGACGGCGGTCGCTTGCGTGTTGGCAATGACCCAGGGCGTGACGTAACGAACGAAGCCGCGCAGTTAGTTTGGCAACTGGTAATGGCAGAAGGCGGCGAAATTAGCTGGGATCTTGATGATGGTAGCCGGATGATACTGAGGGCTGAAAAGCAGGTGAAGTAAATGGCCTACGAACGTGAAAGCCTTATCGAAAAGCACCTCGTCGCCGAAGTGAAAAAGGCTGGCGGGGTCGCCTTTAAGTTCGTGTCACCCGGTCGCCGCTCGGTACCGGATCGGATTGTCCTGCTACCCGGCGGCCGCCTCGTTTTCGTTGAATGTAAAGCACCCGGCAAACCACCACGCGCCGACCAGTTGCGCGAGCACGAACGGCTGCGCGCGCTGGGCTTTACCGTGGCGGTACTGGATAGCAAAAATCTGGAGGGTATATTGTGCGGGGAGCCTATTACAACGAAATAGACCCAAACGCGGCACAATGGCTGCGTAACCTTATTGCTGCGGGTCATATCGCCCCGGGTGAAGTTGATGAGAGGAGTATCGAAGATGTCGCATCAGACGACTTGCGCGGCTTCACACAGTGCCATTTCTTCGCCGGGATCGGCGTCTGGTCTTATGCTCTGCGTCTGGCCGGATGGCCGGATAACAAACCGGTCTGGACAGGAAGTTGCCCGTGCCAGCCTTTCAGCTCGGCTGGTAAAGGCGCTGGGTTTGATGACGAGCGGCACCTATGGCCAGCGCTATTCCACCTCATCAGCGAGCGACGCCCTGAGCTGGTATTTGGCGAACAGGTTGCAGGAGTCAATGCCTGGTTCGATCTTGTACAAACTGACGTGGAAGCAGTGGACTACGCCTTTGGGCTTGTCCCGTTTCCGGCTGCGGGCGTCGGTGCCCCGCATATCCGAGACAGAGCATATTGGGTGGCCGACGCCAGCGGCGAGCGATCACAGCGGTGGCGGAAGCGCCTCAATAGCACTGAGGAAGATGTCTGGGGATCGTCGACCATCCGGCAACCCCTTACACAGTTCCCTAAGAGACTTTGCCCACCTGGCGGGATGGTACACGCCAACCTGCAACACCAATCCACAGCCGGAGACAAAACGCGGTCTGGAAACCTTAGCGGGTTTATCCAGACTTGCGGGCTGGCCGAGTCCTCTGGCGAGCAATACCAAAACGGCCTATCAGGATGCCGAGAAAGTAATAGCGCGTCAGCAGGCAGGACGGCAGCCGAACCTGCAGGATTATGCCTGTCTGAGCGGATGGCCGACAGTGACGACGATCGACAACAACCAGGTTCGGGGCGAGGGCGCAGCGGCCAATCATCCCGAACGGGGAACGACCCTCGGCGGCGCAGCGAGAATCTGCGGCCCAATACGATTAACGGCTGCTGGGATGATGCTGACTGGCTCCTCTGCCGGGATGGTCGCTGGCGGCCAGTTGAATCCGGCACATTCCCGCTGGCTCATGGGATTACCAGCAGAGTGGGACGACTGCGCGCCTACGGCAACGCGATAGTCGCGCCAGCTGCCGCAACATTCATCCGCTCGTTTATGGAATGCGCAGGATATGACCTCATCTAAAATTTTCACCCCCCGCCCTTATCAAGACCTCATCATCAACCACGAAATCGACATCCTGCGCTGCAACATCTGGGCGGGCATGGGTATGGGTAAAACCGTGGCGACGCTCACCACACTGGAAGATCTCTTCATGGCGGGAGCGGAGACACAGCCCGCGCTGGTGCTGGCACCGCTGCGCGTAGCCGCCAGCACATGGCCGGATGAAGCGGTTAAATGGGGGCATTTGCGCAATATCGAGGTGCAGCCGATTGTCGGTAATGCCAAAGCACGCGCGGCGGCATTGGCGAACAGCAACGCCAGCGTGTTTACAATCAACTACGACAATCTGGTCTGGCTGGTGGAAGAGCTGGGCGACAGCTGGCCGTTCGGTACCGTCATTCCCGACGAAAGCACCCGGCTGAAATCTTTCCGGCTGCGCGGCGGTGGTAAGCGCGCGGCGGCACTGGGCAAAGTGGCGCATAAGCACGTCCGGCGTTGGATGAACCTCACCGGTACGCCAGCGCCGAACGGCCTGGTGGATTTGTGGGGGCAGGCGTGGTTTGTGGATCAGGGGCAGCGCCTCGGACGCACTTACGGCGCGTTTACCTCCCGCTGGTTCAACTCGATACAGTTTCCGGGGCAGAGCTGGACAAAGCTGGAGCCGTTCGCACACTCGCAGGACGAAATACAGCGCGCACTGGCCGACGTGACTATCTCACTGGACGCCGCCGACTGGTTCGACATCAAAGAGCCCATCCATAACGTGATACGCGTGGACATGCCACCGAAGGCTCGCCAGCAGTATCGCGAAATGGAAAAGGAAATGTTCCTCGAGCTGAACGGCGAAGGCATCGAAGCGCCGAACGCCGCGGCGAAAACGGTGAAGTGCCTGCAAATTGCCAGCGGCGCGGTGTATACCGACGACGCCGGGAGCTGGTCAGAACTGCACGACGCGAAGCTGCAGGCGCTGGACAGTATTCTCACCGAAGCAGCTGGCGCACCAGTGCTGGTGGCCTACCACTGGAAACACGACCTTGAGCGACTGCTTAAAGCGTTTCCCCGAGGTCGTCACCTCGACCAGGATCCACAGACCCTTCGCGACTGGAACGCCGGAAAAATACCGGTCCTGTTCGCACACCCGGCAAGCGCGGGCCACGGCCTGAACATGCAGGACGGCGGCAACATACTGGTGTTTTTCTCGCACTGGTGGGATCTGGAGCAGTACCAGCAAATTATCGAACGCATCGGGCCCACCCGGCAGATTCAGGCCGGACACAATCGCCCGGTGTTCATTCACCACATTATCGCTGCCGACACTATGGACGAAATGGTGATGGAGCGGCGCAACTCAAAACGAACAGTGCAGGACATCCTGCTCGATGCCATGAAAAAGAGAGGTATAGCATGACACCGGTTATCTCTGACACTGACCTGATTAACATTAAAGAGGTTGAGCGCTCTGTGGGCCTGAAAAAATCCAGTATTTATGAGCGCATCAGTAATAACGAGTTTCCGAAGCCTAAAAAGCTCGGGAGCCGAACCTCCCGCTGGGTACGCGGTGAGGTCGAAGAGTGGAAAAAACAGTTTCTTTAAATCAAACGCAGCTGGTCGATATAATCCGCATACCACTGCATCATTTCCCGACGCCCTTCCATATACAGGGCATGGTTATAAACCCCGCGAATATTGTTCTTATCCACATGAGCGATCTGGAGTTCAACCCAGTCAGAGTTGAATCCTTTATCGTTCAGGATGGTGCTGAACGTATGCCGGAAGCCATGCCCTACTACCCTTCCCTTATACCCCAGCGTGTGGATCATCCTGTTTATTGTGTTCTCGCTCATGACCTTTGACGGGTCATTCCTGCCGGGGAACATATTCACGTATCGACCTGTCAGACCGTGCAACACCTTCAGCAAGACAACAAGCTGATCGGAGAGCGGTACCAGGTGCGGGCGGTCCATCTTCATAAATTCGGCGGGTATCTCCCACAGCCGATTATCGAAATCTACCCATTCCCATTTTGAATGCCGCAGTTCGTAAGTACGCAGCCCTGCCAGCATCATAATCTGCAACCCCAGCCGGGGCAGCGGGCTCCCCTCGTAACTCTCAAGCGCTGCGAGAAAATCGGGCAGTTCTTCAGCCGTCAGGAACGGGAAGGACTCGCCTTTATGCCCGGTCATTGCGCTGTTCAGTTCGCTGACGGGGTTATACTTCGCGCGCCCGGTCGCAACTGCATAGCTGAACACCTCACCGCACCACCGGCGTGTTTTAGCTGCTTTCTCGGTTGCGCCGCGATTCTCAATTTTACGTAGCGCCGCCAGCATCTGGACCGGTTCGATTTCAGCAACTGGCAGCTTACCCACCGCTGGGAAAATATCTTTGTTGAATGCTTCGAGAATGTCAGAGGCATAGCCAGGTGACCAGCGCGGCTTCTTGAATTCGTGCCATTCAGTGGCAATCTCTTTAAACGTGATCGTCTTTGCTGCCGCAGCTGCAGCATGGCTTTTGACTTTTACTGGGTCAACACCTGCCGCAACGTTACGCCGGGCCTCATCTCGCTTTTCGCGTGCGGCCGCCAGCGAAACAGCCGGGTACACACCGAGCGCCAGCATCTTTTCTTTACCGGCGAAGGTATAGCGATAGCGCCAGTATTTCGCCCCGCTGGTTTTCACCAGCAAAATGAGCCCGTTGCCGTCTGGCATCTTATAGTCTTTCTCGGCAGGCTTTGCCGTTTCGACCTGTCGCGCGTTTAGTTTCATAGGTACCCGCCTCAAACTCAGATACCCGATTATGTACCCGTTTTAAATTTGGATTGCAACGGTAAAAGGTGGATAACGGCGGACAAATAAAACAGTCAACACCGCGAAAAACAAGGAAAAATGGACGATTGGGGATGACACTGGATGAAATGATGGTGCCGATAATAGGAGTCGAACCTACGACCTTCGCATTACGAATGCGCTGCTCTACCAACTGAGCTATATCGGCCCTGAGAGGCCGGTTACGAATGTAACCACGGGGCAAAAGGTTAGATCTAACCGGGTGATGCGTCAATGCCCTTTTGAATCAAACGGCTACTTTTGCATCACCCGTGATTATTTACGCACGAATCGTATCGTCACCGAAGCCGATCCACTTGTACGTGGTCAGCGCTTCCAGCCCCATCGGACCGCGCGCGTGCAGTTTCTGCGTGCTGACCGCAACCTCTGCGCCGAGGCCAAACTGGCCGCCGTCGGTGAAGCGGGTGGAAGCATTCACATACACCGCAGAGGAATCCACTTCGTTCACGAAGCGATCGGCATTGCGCAAGGTGCGCGTCAGGATCGCGTCAGAATGCTGCGTGCCGTGTTCACGAATGTGCGCAATGGCGTCGTCGAGATCGGCAACAATTTTCACGTTCAGATCCAGTGACAGGAACTCATCGTCGTACTGTTCCGCTTTTACTGGAACAACGTTAGCCGGGCCATCCTTCAGCAGTGCGAGCGCACTGGCGTCAGCATGCAGCGTCACGCCGCTCTCTGCCATCTGTTTGCTCAAGGCAGGCAGGAAGATGTTCGCAATATCCTGATGCACCAGCAGCGTTTCTACGGTGTTACAGGTGCTTGGACGCTGGGTTTTCGCGTTAACGATAATCTTCAGCGCTGGTTCAATCTCAGCGCTGTCGTCGACCACGATATGGCACACGCCGATACCGCCGGTGATCACCGGAATCGTCGACTGCTCGCGGCACAGCTTGTGCAGGCCCGCGCCACCGCGTGGGATCAGCATGTCGATGTATTTGTCCATGCGCAGCATTTCGTTGACCAGAGCGCGGTCTGGGCTCTCGATCGCCTGTACGGCCCCCGCCGGTAAGCCACACTCTTCCAGCGCCTGCTGAATGACTTTCACCGTCGCGGCGTTGGTGCGCCATGTCTCTTTCCCACCGCGCAGAATAGCGGCGTTACCGGTTTTCAGACACAGAGACGCAACATCCACCGTCACGTTTGGACGGGCTTCATAAATAACGCCGATAACGCCGAGTGGCACGCGGCGGCGCTCCAGGCGCAAACCGCTGTCGAGCAACCCGCCGTCGATCACCTGCCCTACCGGATCGGCCAGATTGCAGACCTGACGCACATCGTCGGCGATGCCTTTCAGGCGTGCCGGCGTCAGCGCCAGACGGTCGAGCATCGCTTCGCTCAAGCCGTTGCGACGCGCTTCCAGTAAATCCTGCTCGTTGGCGAGCAAAATCTCCTGGGACTGGGACTCCAGATAATCAGCGATTTTTTCCAGCACGCGGTTTTTCTCGCGGCTGGAAAGGAGCGCCAGTTTGTAAGAGGCCGCCTTCGCGGCAGCGCCCATTTGTTCCAGCATGTTCTGGCTCCTTAACGAATAATCATGTCATCGCGATGCACGGCAACCGGACCATATTCATAGCCCAGAATGGCGTCGATCTGCTGCGAGTGGTGACCCGCGATGCGGCGCAGCGCGTCGCTGTTGTAACGGCTTACGCCGTGTGCGATGTCGCGGCCTTCGAGGTTACGGATACGGATCACTTCACCACGGGAGAAGTTGCCTGTCACGCTTTTAATTCCTTTAGGAAGTAATGAACTTCCTCGTTCCAGAATCGCGGCGGTTGCCCCTTCATCGACGACAAGTTCGCCTGCAGGAGGCGCGCCAAAAATCCAGCGCTTGCGGTTTTCCAGCGGGGATTCCTGGGCGTGGAAGCGGGTGCCGACGGAGATGCCTTCCATTACGTCGCCAATCACGCCGGGGCGGCTGCCCGCTGCAATGATGGTGTCGATACCGGCGCGGCACGCGACGTCAGCGGCCTGCAGCTTGGTCCCCATACCGCCCGTTCCCAGGCCTGAAACGCTGTCACCGGCGATGGCGCGCAGCGCATCGTCGATGCCGTGAACGTCGGTAATCAACTCAGCTTCCGGGTTGGAACGCGGATCGGCGGTGAACAGCCCCTGCTGATCGGTCAGAAGCAGTAATTTATCGGCACCGGCCAGAATCGCGGCCAGCGCCGAGAGGTTATCGTTATCACCCACTTTGATTTCAGCGGTAGCAACGGCATCGTTCTCGTTAATGACCGGAACAATATTGTTGTCCAGCAGCGCGCGAAGGGTATCGCGGGCGTTCAGGAAGCGCTCTCTGTCTTCCATATCCGCACGCGTCAGCAGCATCTGCCCGACGTGAATGCCATAGATGGAGAACAACTGTTCCCAGAGTTGAATGAGTCGGCTTTGGCCCACGGCGGCCAGCAGCTGTTTGGAAGCGATCGTCGCGGGGAGTTCGGGGTAACCCAGGTGTTCACGCCCGGCGGCAATCGCCCCGGAGGTCACAATCACAATACGATGCCCTGCGGCATGCAGCTGAGCGCACTGACGTACAAGCTCAACAATGTGGGCGCGATTTAGGCGGCGCGATCCGCCTGTTAAAACACTGGTACCGAGTTTTACCACCAGCGTCTGGCTGTCACTCATGATTCTCTGCCGTTCAACGATAAGGGAAAGTAATGTCGAACGAACGTTTTAACAGGAGTCAGCCCCGTTGCCAACTGCCTTAGCACATCGCGAAACACTTTGTTGCGCGGGATCAGGAAGCCTAGCGGGAAAGTTTGACACTTTTATTACCGAAATAATAAATCACAGTTTTTTAAAATTATTCTTAGTTTGTCATAAAAGTTTCATTCCAGAACGATAAAACCCTTTCTGTTTTTTCACGGGACTTAAGCATGAGCTTATCGTCCAGCGAATTTTTTAGCGCGTTTATAAGACAGGATCGAAAATGAAAAAGAGCACTCTGGCATTAATGGTTATGGGCGTAGTAGCTTCTGCATCCGTTCACGCAGCTGAAGTTTATAATAAAGATGGTAATAAACTGGACGTGTACGGCAAAGTGAAAGCTATGCACTACATCAGTGATGATGCCACCAAAGATGGCGATCAGACTTACGTTCGTTTCGGTTTTAAAGGCGAAACTCAGATTAACGATCAGCTGACGGGCTATGGCCGTTGGGAATCTGAATTTGCAGGTAACAAAGCTGAGAGCGACTCCTCTCAGAAGACGCGTCTGGCGTTCGCTGGCCTGAAGCTGAAAAACTTTGGTTCACTGGATTACGGCCGTAACCTGGGTGCCCTGTATGACGTTGAAGCATGGACCGATATGTTCCCTGAATTCGGCGGCGATTCTTCCGCGCAGACCGATAACTTCATGACCAAGCGTGCTACCGGCCTGGCGACCTACCGCAATACCGACTTCTTCGGCGCGGTTGACGGTCTGGACATGACGCTGCAGTACCAGGGCAAAAACGAAAACCGTGACGCCAAAAAACAGAACGGCGACGGTTTTGGTACCTCTCTGACCTATGACTTCGGCGGCAGCGATTTCGCCGTCAGCGGTGCCTACACCAACTCTGACCGCACCAACGCTCAGAACCTGCTGGCGCGTGGCCAGGGCCAGAAAGCAGAAGCCTGGGCAACCGGTCTGAAATATGATGCGAACGATATTTATCTGGCTGCAATGTATTCTGAAACCCGCAATATGACGCCAATTTCCGGCGGTTTTGCAAATAAAGCGCAGAACTTTGAAGTTGTTGCGCAATATCAGTTCGACTTTGGTCTGCGCCCTTCCCTGGGCTATGTCCAGTCTAAAGGCAAAGATATCGAAGGTATTGGTGACGAAGATCTGGTGAAATATATTGACGTTGGCGCGACCTATTACTTCAACAAAAATATGTCCACCTTTGTTGATTATAAAATCAACCAGATTGACGACAAAAATAAACTGGGCGTGAGCAGCGATGACATCGTTGCACTGGGTATGACCTACCAGTTCTGATGATGCGGAATAAAAAAACCGGCTTGATGCCGGTTTTTTTGTCGGGAATTAATGCGGTCTGGTGCCCTCACCCCGGCCCTCTCCCACAGGGAGAGGGAGGAGAAGACTATCAGGCAGTCAGCTTCACCGCTTCGCTGGAAAAGTCATCCGCGGGTTCAAACTTGAGATCCAGGGTAGCCAGCAGCGCGCGTGCCTTATCGTGGAACTCTTTTAGCGTATATTCCAGGCGGTCAATCACTTCCTGATCTTTAATGGTGGTCGCCTGCCAGTTGCCGTCTTTATTAAACAGGCCAAACTGGTAGCTATACGTAAAGCGTTTTTCCTCTGCTTCCATTTCCATCCACCAGCCCCAGAATTCACGTTTTTCGGGTGCAGGCTTCACGTTGACGCATACAGCCAGGCAGTCGAAAAAAAAGCGATTCTCTTCACACTGCTCTTCTCGAATATACGGGCCGAGAGCCATAAACTTCTTAATCAGTCTACTTTTCGGGTGTCCACTCGGTAACGTCATTGCGATCTCCTTTTGTGAAGCCACTGTTTTACCAAACCAGCGAAATTTAGCAATCTATTAACACAATCTCTGAGCGATCCAGCGCGTAATCTCTTTCAGTGATTTGTCGAAATTCTGATAGACCGGGCTGAACGGCACCTCAAGCAATTTGCCATCCGCAGATGACGAAGTGATTAATCGCGACTCTTCTTCCGGGCTGAACGGGTCGTTTTTCCAGAACCCAGAGAGCATCGGCGTTGGGCAGCGACGTCCCAGCAATCCCTGCGTTTTTAACGAGTAGCGATTGAGCTCAACGCGCAGCGCTTCGTCTGATGCATCATGCATGCCAAGGCGGCTGGCCAGCACATCAAGGTACATTTCAGGTACGCTCCCCTGGCGTGCAGGATCGCTGAGCAGGGCGTGAACGACCGGGCCGAGGCAGGCGACGGCTTTCAGACGAGAAGATTCAAGATAAGCCAGACGCACCGCGACGTTCGCGCCGAAACGGAAGCCGAATGCCGCCACGCGGGTGTGGTCAACCCACGGAATGTTTTCCAGCGCTTTGAGCGCATGCTGGTGCAGCAGGCTGGAATCCTGAGTCAGTTTCCATTTGGATGAAAAACCAATTGATGGCATATCAAGCGTCAGCATCGCGATCCCTTTTGGTGCGAAGTAACGCTCATACAGGCTGTAATAATCAATTTGCAGCGAATCCAGCCCGCCGCACATGAGGACGGTCGGGAACGGACCTTCACCTTCAGGCATATGCAGGAACCCGGTAACGGACGCGCCCCCTGAAATGGTGAACTCAAGTTCACGCATCCGGCCCGGCAGACGTTGAGCCGCCTCCTGATAGGCGCGATTGGCCAGCGCCTGAGCCTGCTCTGCCAGTTCATCCCCTTTTAAATGAGGGTATGCGGCAATGCCGTAAAGGTTAGCGGCGTGCAGCCATTGCTTGCCGCTGCGCGTGGCATCCTCTTCCTGGCTGGCTTTTTGCTGCCAGAGCATCGCCTGTTTAGACCACTCGTAGATCCAGTTTCCGCCACGGTAGCCCACCACGGTGTCGTAGAGTTCGCTGTCGGTACGTTCGGCTTCACTCATCACGATACGTGCCTGCACATCAAGGATTTCACGAGGGTCAATACCGCGCCAGATCCACATCAGGCGGTTAATCATGCGATACCAGTGAGGCACGTTTTTACCGTCTAACGCGGACTGGACGGCAGGCTGGGTACCCGGATTAAAGCGACGCACCAGCGTCGACGTTTCAGGGTGTTTGAAACGGGGTTTGAAGAGAGTCTCGGTGAGATTCGCCTGCGTCATTGCGTTGCCTCCATGAATACGTCGTATAGAGACTATTGTAACGCGCGTCAGACTAAAAAAAACAACGCCCGGCATCACCGGGCGTTAAAATAATTGCGCAACGTGATTAACGACCAGAGATTGGCGGTACGAAGACCACGCCCATATCCCATGGCTGTTCAATCCAGGTGTCCTGCGGGATATCAATCACGTAATCGTCTACCAGCGGGCGGCCAGCAGGCTTCGCGAAGATAGTGACGAAATGTGCTTTCGGATACATTTCGCGGATAGCAACCGCAGTACCGCCGGTATCCACCAGGTCATCAATAACGATGAAACCTTCGCCGTCGCCTTCCGCACGTTTCAGCACGGTCAGCTCGCGCTGGTTGTCATGGTCATAGCTGGAGATGCAAACGGTATCGACATGACGAATACCCAGCTCACGTGCCAGCAGCGCCCCCGGTACCAGACCGCCACGGCTGACGGCAATAATGCCTTTCCACTGTTCGGAAGGCATCAGACGCGCAGCCAGTTTGCGTGCGTGAATCTGCAACATGTCCCAGGTGACGACGTATTTTTCGCTCATGTGAAGTGTCCCAGCCTGTTTTTATACGGCTTAAAAAGTGTTCGAGGGGGAAATAGGTTGCGCGAGATTATAGAGATCTGACGCACTAAAAACCAGTGTTTAGCGCCCTCTGCCTGAGTTTTTACATGCTTTATGCTACCAGCCAGCAGAGAAAGTGGTATTCTCAGTTTCATCTCGCAAGCCTGACTTGTGGTAACTATTAACCTGCTAACCCTGTGACCTGCAACCCTGTTTGCAGCGCCTCGACAAGGAGACTTATCGTGTCTGAACTGTCTCAATTATCTCCGCAGCCGCTGTGGGATATTTTTGCGAAAATCTGCTCCATTCCACACCCTTCCTACCATGAAGAACAGCTTGCCGAACATATTATGGGCTGGGCGAAGGAAAAAGGTCTGCATGCTGAACGTGACCAGGTTGGCAACATTCTGATCCGCAAACCGGCTACCGCAGGCATGGAAAACCGCAAACCGGTTGTGCTGCAGGCGCACCTGGACATGGTGCCACAGAAGAATAACGACACCGTTCACGACTTCACCAAAGACCCGATTCAACCGTACATCGACGGCGACTGGGTGAAAGCACGCGGCACCACGCTGGGCGCGGATAACGGCATCGGTATGGCCTCTGCGCTGGCCGTACTGGCTGACGACAGCGTTGAGCACGGTCCGCTGGAAGTGCTGCTGACCATGACCGAAGAAGCGGGTATGGACGGCGCGTTCGGTCTGCAGGCGAACTGGCTGCAGGCGGACATCCTGATCAACACCGACTCTGAAGAAGAAGGCGAGATCTACATGGGCTGCGCGGGCGGGATTGATTTCATCTCTACCCTGCCGCTGTCGCGCGAAGCGATTCCTGCTGGCTTCCAGACCTTCAAGCTGACGCTGAAAGGGCTGAAAGGCGGCCACTCCGGCGGCGATATTCACCTGGGTCTGGGTAACGCCAACAAGCTGCTGGCGCGCTTCCTGGCAGGCCATGCGGCCGAGCTGGATTTGCGTCTGGTGGACTTCAACGGCGGTACCCTGCGTAACGCGATTCCGCGCGAAGCGTTCGCCACCGTAGCGGTTCCAGCGGCAAAAGCGGACGAGCTGAAAAAACTCTCCACCGTATATCTGGATATCCTGAAAAACGAACTGTCGGCGAAAGAGAAAAACCTGACCGTAGTGCTGGAATCCGTATCTACGGATAAAGCCGCGCTGACCGCGCAGTCTCGTGACACCTTCGTTCAGCTGCTGAACGCGACGCCAAACGGCGTGATTCGCAACTCTGACGTGGCGAAAGGCGTAGTGGAAACCTCACTGAACGTGGGCGTAGTGACCATGAGCGACGACAGCGCGGAAATCATCTGCCTGATCCGCTCGCTTATCGACAGCGGTAAAGAGTACGTGGTGAGCATGCTGGAATCTCTGGGCACGCTGGCGGGCGCGAAAACGTCTGCAAAAGGCAGCTACCCGGGCTGGCAGCCGGATGCAAGTTCTCCGGTGATGGCGCTGGTGCGTGAAACCTATCAGCGTCTGTTCAACAGCACCCCGAACATTCAGGTGATCCACGCCGGTCTGGAATGTGGCCTGTTCAAGAAACCGTATCCGGACATGGATATGGTGTCCATCGGGCCAACCATTACCGGCCCGCACTCGCCGGATGAGCAGGTTCATATCGAAAGCGTCGGTCACTACTGGACGCTGCTGACTGAGCTGCTGAAAGCAATCCCCGTTAAGTAATACCCTCACCCCAGTCCTCTCCCACAGGGAGAGGGTGAAAAACGTAGGCCCGGTAAGCGTAGCGCCACCGGGCTTTTTTACAATCCCAGAACCAGCTGGCGCTCTAACTGCGGATCCAGCAGCGTGACGTGTAAACCCACCAGCCTGACCCCTCGCCCGCCCCGGCGCTCTTCCCATGCCTTTTTCGCCGTCGCGAGAAGATCGTCTTTATTCAGACGCGGCCAGACGTGTTCCTGCGTGGTCTGCTGGAAGTCATTGAATTTTAATTTGATACCCTGACGGGCAATGAGCAGGTCCGGCTTCACCTTGCTTAAGCGTCGTTCCAGCTCAGGGTAAAGCTGTTCCGTGATAATGGTTTCGCATTCGGACCAGTCATGAATATCTTCAATGAGGGTGCGCTCAACGCCGACGGATTTCCGCAGCCGCTCGCTGTTCACATCGCGATCGTCAATTCCCTGGCTGCGCTCCCACAGCACGCGGCCAAACTTTCCAAAGCGCTTGAGCAGCATGGCGAGATCGCTTCGCTGCACATCTTCGCAGGTGCGTAGCCCCATGCTTTCCAGCTTTGCGGCGGAGACTTTTCCCACGCCGGGTATTTTACCAAGCGGCAGCGTTTTCAAAAATGCCGGCACCTCGTCAGGCGTGATGACGTACTGACCGTTGGGCTTATTTAAATCGGAGGCGATTTTGGCAAGGAATTTAACGGGCGCGACGCCCGCCGATGCCGTCAGATTCAGCTCGTTGAAAATCGTCTGGCGGATCTCCTTAGCCATCAGCGTGGCGGAGCCATGGCAGTGCACGCTGTCGGTCACATCCAGATAGGCTTCGTCCAGCGACAGCGGCTCTATCAGAGAGGTATAGCGGGAGAAGATTTCCCGAATATGAAGGGAAGCCTCTTTATAGGCTTCAAAACGGCCTGGCAGAAGCGTGAGATGAGGGCAAAGCTTTAAGGCCATCGCCGTCGGCATCGCGCTGCGCACGCCAAATTTGCGCGCAGGATAGTTGGCGGTGCTGATGACACCACGCTGAACGCGGCTGCCGCCAATGGCGATGGGAATATCCCGCAGCGCCGGGTTGTCACGCATCTCCACTGCGGCAAAAAAGCAGTCCATATCGACATGGATTATTTTGCGCATAGTAAGCCCTCACTTATCACTGGATAAGTATACAGTAAACAAATGAGGGTTGAGAAGTGTGGGTGGGAATTGTCGGGAGACGGCTTCGCCTTACCCGACCGACAAGACTAAATAATGCGCTGCTGTTCGCGGGCCATCCTTTTCTTCCGCGCATCGCACGGTTCCGGGCAGTCGCAAACCTTTTCCATCCCAATAGATGAAATACCGCCGCAGCTGCCCTGAATGCTTTTCCGCTTAACGATCCAGCCTAACGACATGCCGAAGATGACAAGCACAAAAACCACAAAGGTTGCCAGAAACGTCAGCATCATCAGCCTCCAAAGTCATCGAGCAAGATGTTCTCATCTTCGACACCGAGATCTTTCAGCATCTTAATCACGGCGGCGTTCATCATCGGCGGACCACACATATAGAACTCGCAGTCCTCAGGCGCCGGGTGCTGTTTGAGGTAGTTTTCATACAGCACGTTGTGGATGAACCCCGTATAGCCCGTCCAGTTATCTTCCGGCTGCGGATCGGAAAGCGCCACATGGAAGGTGAAGTTCGGGTTTTCACGCGCCAGCTGTTCAAACTCATCTTCATAGAACATCTCGCGCAGCGAGCGCGCCCCGTACCAGAAGCTGATTTTACGCTGGCTACCCAGCCGCTTGAGCTGGTCAAAGATGTGCGAGCGCATCGGGGCCATACCGGCACCGCCGCCGATAAAGACCATTTCCGCATCGGTATCTTTCGCGAAGAACTCCCCGAACGGGCCGGAGATCGTCACCTTATCGCCAGGCTTCAGGGACCAGATGTATGACGACATGACGCCCGGCGGCGCGTCCGGCACATTCGGTGGCGGCGTGGCGATACGCACGTTGAGCATGATGATGCCCTTCTCTTCCGGGTAGTTGGCCATCGAGTAGGCGCGCAGCGTCGGCTCTTTCACCTCAGATACAAAGCGGAAGAGATTGAATTTGTCCCAGTCGGCGCGGTACTCATGCGGCACGTCAAAGTCCGCATAGGCCACAGCGTGCTCAGGGCATTCAATCTGAATGTATCCTCCGGCGCGGAACGGGACATGCTCGCCTTCCGGCACCCGCAGCTTCAGCTCTTTAATAAAGGTGGCTTTGTTATCATTAGAGATAACCTCGCACTCCCACTTTTTGACGCCGAAGATCTCTTCCGGCAGCTCAATCTTCATGTTCTGACGCACCGCGACCTGGCAGGCCAGACGACAGCCCTCTTTTGCCTCACGCTTTGAGATATGCGCCAGCTCGGTTGGAAGAATATCGCCACCGCCCTCTTTTACCGTCACCCGGCACTGCCCGCAGGAACCGCCGCCGCCGCAGGCTGAGGAGACAAAAATGCCGTTACCGGAGAGCGTGTTGAGCAGCTTGTCTCCCGCCGGCGTGCGGATCTGATTCTGCGGCTCGTCGTTAATATCAATGACCACGTCGCCGGAATTTACCAGCTTCGCGCGCGCCGCCAGAATAAGCCCTGACAGCACCAGTACAATCAGCGTGAACATCACCACGCCAAGGATAATTTCCATCTGTTTGCCCTTATAGCTGCACACCGGAGAAGGACATAAAGCCCAGCGCCATCAGCCCGGTGGTGATAAAGGTGATCCCCAAGCCACGCAGACCCGCAGGCACGTTGGCATATTTCATTTTCTCGCGGATCCCCGCCATGGTGACGATCGCCAGCATCCAGCCGATGCCGGAACCAAAACCGTACACTACGGATTCGCTGAAGTTGTAATCACGCTGCACCATAAACGAGACGCCGCCAAAGATGGCGCAGTTCACCGCGATCAGCGGCAGGAAGATCCCCAGCGCGTTGTACAGCGACGGGAAGTACTTATCGAGGATCATCTCGAGGATTTGCACCAGCGCCGCGATCACCCCGATAAAGGTGATGAAGTTCAGGAAGCTGAGATCAACCCCTTCCACCAGCGCGCCGTCCCGCAGCACAAAGTTGTACACCAGATTGTTGATCGGTACAGACAAGCCGAGCACCACGGTGACCGCGATACCGAGACCAAATGCCGTCGACACTTTTTTGGAAACCGCAAGGAACGTACACATGCCGAGGAAAAACGCGAGCGCCATGTTTTCAACAAACACCGCCCGCACAAACAAACTCAGGTAATGAGCCATCGTCGGTTACTCCTTTTCCTGCTGTTCTGGCTTCAGCGTACGAATCAGCCAGATCAACAAACCGATAATGAAAAACGCGCTAGGGGCCAGCAGGAACAGGCCGTTTGGCAGATACCAGCCGCCGTTCTGCACCGTGTCCAGCACCGTGATGCCAAATAGCTTGCCGCTGCCAATCAGCTCACGCAGGAACCCCACGGTCAGCAGGATCACGCCGTAGCCCAGGCCGTTGCCGATACCGTCCATAAAGCTCGCCAGCGGCGGCATTTTCATGGCGTAGGCTTCCGCACGCCCCATGACGATACAGTTGGTGATAATCAGCCCGACAAACACCGAGAGCTGTTTGGAGGTTTCATAGGCGAAAGCGCGCAGCAGCTGATCGACCACGATCACCAGCGAGGCGATGATCGCCATCTGCACGATGATCCTCACGCTGTTGGGGATATGGTGGCGGATCATCGAGATAAACATGCTGGAGAACGCCGTGACTAGCGTTACCGCCAGCGTCATCACAACCGCCGTTTCCAGCTTGGTCGTCACCGCCAGAGCAGAACAGACGCCCAGCACCTGGAGCGTGATCGGGTTATTGGCGAGCAGTGGGCCAATGAGCACCTTTTTAACTTCTTTCAGTTCACCGGTATCAGCCATTGTTCAGCGCTCCTTCACGTACGTTTTTCAGGAAAGGACCAAAGCCCAGCTCGCCCATCCAGAAATCAAAACTGTGCTGCACGCCTTTTGAGGTGAGCGTAGCGCCGGAAAGCCCGTCAACGGCGTAGTCGTCACCGGGACGTGCCGCCCCTTTCATCACCTTCAGCGCAGGCAGGCCGTTATCGTCGAGCACTTTCTTGCCGACAAACTGTGCCCGCCAGTTAGGGTTTTCAACTTCGCCACCCAGCCCCGGCGTTTCGCCCTGGTCGTAATAGGTAATGCCTTTGACCGTTCGGCCATCGGTATCAAGGGCCACAAAGGCATACATCATTGACCACAGACCGTTACCGTAAATAGGCAGTACCACTTCCTGAATACGTTTTTGGGGGTCGCGAACCAGATAGATTTCGGCCAGGTTGCTGCGACGCTTAATCCCGGCGGGATCTTGCGATGCCTCCAGCGTCAGGCTCATCTGCGGATCTTTAAGCGCCAGCGCCTGGTTGAATTTTGCCGGGTCTTTATCCAGCAGTTCGCCCGTTTTTAAATCCACCAGACGCGCCGAAATACGTTCAGCAAAGACGGCCGAAACGTCGTCTGCGCTCATTCCTTCCTGCATCAGCCCGGCGACGGCCAGAATGTTGCGCTGTTTATCCAGCGCACGTTGCTCCTGCTGCAGGGGTTTTAACCCCACGGCAGAACCGGCCACGACAATAGAACAGACCAGACAGAGCACCAGCACCACCAGCAGCGTTTTGCTGATGCTGTCGTTATTTTTAACTTCAGCCACGCGCCTTCCTCCGCTTAATGTTGGCCCGCACCACCAGGTAATCGAAGAGTGGCGCAAACAGGTTGGCAAACAGAATGGCCAACATCATCCCTTCCGGATACGCCGTGTTGACCACGCGGATCAGGACACACATCGCGCCAATGAGCACGCCATAGCTCCATTTACCTTTGTCTGTAAACGAGGCAGAGACGGGATCCGTCGCCATGAACATCATGCCGAACGCGAAGCCACCCAGCACCAGATGCCAGTACCACGGCATGGAGAACATCGGATTGGTGGTCGAACCGATAACGTTAAACAGGGTGGCGGTCAGCACCATGCCGATCATCACGCCCGCAACGATCCGCCAGGAGGCCACGCGACCAAAAAGAATGATCGCGCCGCCAAGCAAAATCATCAGCGTAGAGACTTCTCCGATGGAGCCCGGAATGTTGCCAATAAAGGCATCAAACCAGGTGACTGGCTGACCTGTCGCGTTGTTAACCAGCGTTTCGCCGCCGTGTGCCGCCCACTGTGAAAGCGGCGTCGCGCCGGAAAAACCGTCTGCCGCCGTCCACACGAGGTCGCCCGAGATTTGCGCCGGATAAGCAAAGAACAGAAACGCGCGTCCCGCCAGCGCCGGGTTGAGGAAGTTCCGCCCGGTGCCGCCGAAGATCTCTTTGGCAATCACCACGCCGAAGCTGATGCCAAGCGCCGCCTGCCAGAGCGGTAGCGTCGGGGGAACAATCAGGGCAAACAGAATAGAGGTCACGAAGAAGCCTTCGTTGATCTCATGTTTACGGATAATGGCAAACAGCACTTCCCAGAAGCCGCCCACGACAAATACCGTGATGTAAATTGGCAGGAAGAACACCGCGCCCAGCGTCATCATGCTCAGCCAGCCCGCGTCTGCGGCGAAGCTCACCCCTAACGACTGGGCCAGACGGTAGTGCCAGTCGGACTGGATCACCTGCGCCAGCTGCTGTGCATCGTACATGTGGTGCAGCGCCGGAATGGTCTGCAGGCCGACGTTGTACATTCCCCAGAACATCGCGGGGAAGACTGCAAACCACACAAGGATCATCATGCGTTTCAGGTCGATAGCATCGCGAACGTGCGCCGCCCCTTTCGTCACCAGGCCCGGCGTGTAGAAAATGGTCGTCGTTGCTTCATATAACGGGTAGTACTTTTTGAGCTTCCCTTCGGTAAAGTGCGGCTCAATTTTTTCAAAGAGGTGTTTTAAGCCCATCGGTTATCCTTCCTGCTCAATGCGGGTTAACACCTCGCGCAATACCGGTCCATATTCGTATTTGCCCGGACAGACATAGGTACAGAGCGCCAGATCTTCTTCGTCAAGCTCCAGACAGCCCAGCGCCTGCGCGCCGTCGGTATCGCCGGCAAGCAGATCGCGCAACAGCACGGTAGGCAGAATATCCAGCGGCATGACGCGCTCGTAGTTGCCAATCGGGACCATGGCACGCTCGCCGCCGTGCGTGCTGGTTGAGAAGCTAAACAGCTTTTTACGCAGGAAGTGGCCCAGCGTGGTCCGGGTGACGGAGTATTTTTCTGCGCCTGGCAGAACCCAGCCAAACAGCTCTTTCTCCCGCCCTTCCTGCACAATGCTGACCTGCAAATGGAAGCGTCCCAGGTACGCGTGCGCATTGGCAGCATGGCGGCCGCTGAGGACCGATCCGGAAATCAGGCGGTTTTCGCCCTCTTTCGTTTCCCCCACCAGCAGTTCGTTGATGTCAGCGCCCAGCAGCGTTTTCACCAGGCGCGGGTTTGCGGCCTGCGGTCCGCCGATGGCGATTATCCGTTCAGCGCAGAGTTCACCCGTAGTAAAGAGCTTACCGATGGCGATGACGTCCTGATAATTAAGATGCCAGACCCGCTTCGTCAGGCTTACTGGCTCAAGGAAATGGATGTGCGTCCCGACCAGACCCGCCGGATGCGGGCCAGCAAACTCATTAAACGTGACCTGCCCCTGCGGATGCCCGCCGAGCTTGCCGCCGCCAGCCTGGCAAACGTGGACTTTTCCGGACGTGAGGCGGGTTAAAACGGTCAGTCCGGCATCGAAGGCTTTTCGCTGCGCCAGGATAACCGGTTCCGGGTCCACGCTGAGCGGATTGGTGTCGATGGCCGTGACGAAAATCGCGGCCGGCTCCGTGCCCGGAACAGGGGTTTTGCTGAAGGGACGCGTACGAAGCGCGGTCCATAAACCGGACGCCAGGAGCTGAGCCTGAACGGCGTCGCGGTTCAGCGACGCGATTTCTGCGGTGTCGTAATGGGCAAATTCACGCTTGTCATCGCTCTCAATGCGGATAACCACCGACTGCAGAACGCGCCGTTCGCCACGGTTGATGGCCACAACGGTGCCGCTCGCGGGGGCCGTGAACATCACGCCGGGATTTTTTTTGTCCTCAAAGAGCGCCTGTCCTTTGATAACGCGATCGCCCTCCTGTACCAGCATTGAAGGACGCATACCCAGGTAGTCTTCGCCCAAAATGGCGACATGACGGACACTTGCGCCTGTCGAAACGTGCTGCGCTGGCACGCCTGCAATCGGCAGATCAAGTCCTTTTTTAATTTTAAACATGTGGTTAGCAGGTTTCCATGAACAACAATCCAGTGGGCGCAAAGTGTAACATTTTCCCCTTCCCGCGGGCAGGGAATCCGCCGTCGCGCGCGCCAAATTGCGACGTAATGCGCAAAGTTCCTGGAGCCATCGCAATTTTGATGGTTTATAAAGTAAAACTAATTTGTAAACTCACCGCCCGGCTCTTGCGAAAATCTATAGCGGTGCTAATGTGAGCGCTCCTAACAGAATAATCTGATTTCGGGTCTCTTTTGCCGTCCTGGCAAGTTGGTCATGGTTTTATCAAGGAACTAGTAGTATGCGTAAAATCGCATTGTTCATTGCGATGCTTCTGATACCGTGCATGTCGTTTGCCGGGCTGCTCAGCAGTAATAGCTCAACGACGCCGATCAGCAAAGAATATAAACAGCAGTTAATGGGATCGCCGGTTTATATTCAGATCTTCAAGGAAGAGCGCACTCTCGATCTGTTTGTCAAAATGGGCGAGACATATCAGCTGCTTGATAGTTACAAAATTTGTAACTACTCCGGCGGACTGGGGCCAAAACAGCGTCAGGGCGATTTCAAAAGTCCGGAAGGGTTCTACAACGTTCAGCGCAGCCAGCTCAAGCCTGACAGCCGCTTCTATAAAGCCATTAACATCGGCTTCCCTAATGCCTATGACCGTGCACACGGTTATGAAGGTAAATATCTGATGATCCACGGTGCCTGCGTGTCTATCGGCTGTTATGCGATGACCGACTCCGGCATTGATGAGATTTTCCAGTTCGTGACGGGCGCGCTGGTCTTTGGGCAGCCTAACGTACAGGTCAGCATCTATCCGTTCCGCATGACGGACGCCAACATGGCGCGTCACAAGTACTCATACTACTCGGATTTCTGGAAACAGCTGAAGCCTGGTTACGACTACTTTGAGCAGACCCACAAGCCACCTGTGGTCTCTATCGTCGATGGCCGTTACGTGGTCAGCAAACCGCTGAGCCACGAAGTCGTCCACCCGCAGCTGGCGTCAAATTACACGGTCCCCGAGACAAAATAGCACCCACTCGCCTGGCATAATCTTTTGCCAGGTTTCGTTGCCCGTCAGCGGCTGCGTTGCGATAACAGTGACCACATCGTTCGGTGTGGTCTCCTTCTGAAAGTCTATCTCCACATCCTGATCGAGCAGCGTCGCAACGCCAAACGGCGCACGGCGGGTGATCCAGAACAGATTCGTCGAGCAGAACGCCATCACATAGCGGCCATCAGAGAGGAGCATGTTGAACACGCCTTTTTCACGCAGTTCAGATGCCAGCGTCGCGATGTATTTGAATACGGCGGCCATGTTGCCGGGCGTGCGGGGATAGCGCTCCGTCAGCTTGTGCAGCAGCCAGCAGAAGGCTTTTTCGCTGTCCGTCTCGCCGACCGGGCGGAAATTGCCCGTCTCAAGCGACTTATAGCCCGTGAGCTGCCCGTTGTGCGCGTAGGTCCAGTTACGGCCCCACAGTTCACGGGTAAACGGATGGGTATTTTCCAGCGCCACTTCGCCGCGGTTTGCCTGACGGATGTGGGCGATCACCGAGCGGGACTTGATGGGGTAGTCCTGCACCAGTTTGGCAATCGGTGAGTTAAAGCTGGGCTGTGGATCTTTGAACGTGCGACACCCTTTGCCTTCGTAGAAGGTGATGCCCCAGCCGTCTTTATGCGGCCCGGTTCCTCCACCGCGCTGAACCAGCCCGGTGAAACTAAAGCAGATATCGGTTGGCACATTAGCGCTCATCCCGAGCAGTTCGCACATACAACACCTCCACAACAGCGGGGGGCACCGGAGCCCCCCAGCGAAGTATTACTTAACCATCTCTTTTTCGATCAGCTGGATCAGGATGTGGATCACTTTGATGTGAATTTCCTGAATACGGTCAGCATAACCGAAGTGCGGAACGCGGATTTCGACATCCGCCGTACCGTCCATCTTACCGCCATCTTTACCAGTCAGGGTGATGACTTTCATCCCTTTTTCACGCGCGGCGGCGATCGCTTTGATCACGTTGCCGGAGTTGCCAGAGGTAGAGATCCCCAGCAGCACGTCGCCTTCACGGCCTACCGCTTCAACGTAGCGGGAGAAGATGTGGTCGTAACCGAAGTCGTTGCCTACGCAGGAGATGTGGCTCACGTCTGAAATCGCAATCGCCGGGTAGCCCGGGCGGTTTTCGCGATAGCGTCCGGTCAGCTCTTCTGCGAAGTGCATAGCGTCGCAGTGGGAACCGCCGTTACCGCAGGAGAGCACTTTGCCACCGGCTTTGAAGCTGTCGGCCAGCAGGACCGCTGCGCGCTGAATAGCGTGAATATTGGCATCATCTTTCAGAAAGTTCGCCAGCGTTTCCGCCGCTTCGTTCAGTTCGTTACGAATAAGATCCTGGTACATGAGGATAATCCTTCAGTATTGATGAAATAACACAGTGGAGTGTACCGGATAGCGGGAAAAGCGAGAAGCTAAAGCCATGCGAATCGTCCGGCGTTTTGATTTTTTGTGCCGGCTAAAACGCGAACAATGTGAACCAGGTTGTAATTATTTTGTAAACACATTGCTAAAGGAAATAACATCAACTACAACCATATCATCACAAGTGGTCAGACCTCCTACAAGCAAGGGAGCTTTTCTTTATGATGATTTTGAGCATTCTCGCAACCGTTGTTCTGCTCGGTGTATTGTTCTATCACCGCGTAAGTTTATTCCTGAGCAGCCTGATTCTTCTGGCCTGGACGGCTGCGCTTGGCGTCGCAGGCCTCTGGAATATCTGGCTTTTAGTCCCTCTTGCCATCATTCTTCTGCCGTTTAACCTGGCGCCGATGCGTAAATCAATGATCTCTGCGCCGGTGTTCAAAGGCTTCCGCAAAGTGATGCCGCCCATGTCGCGTACCGAGAAAGAAGCGATTGATGCGGGCACCACCTGGTGGGAAGGCGACCTGTTCCAGGGCAACCCGGACTGGAAAAAGCTGCATAACTATCCGCAGCCGCGCCTGACCGCTGAAGAACAGGCCTTTATTGACGGCCCGGTGGAAGAAGCGTGCCGCATGGCAAACGACTTTGCCATCACCCATGAAATGGCCGATCTGCCGCCAGAGCTATGGGCGTATCTGAAAGAACATCGCTTCTTCGCGATGATCATCAAGAAAGAGTACGGCGGACTGGAGTTCTCCGCTTACGCTCAGGCTCGCGTCCTGCAAAAGCTGGCGGGCGTTTCCGGGATCCTGGCCATTACCGTTGGCGTGCCTAACTCCTTAGGCCCGGGCGAACTGCTGCAGCATTACGGTACCGAAGAGCAGAAAGATCACTACCTGCCGCGTCTGGCACGCGGTCAGGAAATCCCTTGCTTCGCGCTGACCAGCCCGGAAGCGGGTTCCGATGCGGGCGCGATCCCGGATACCGGCGTGGTCTGCATGGGCGAGTGGCAGGGCGAGCAGGTGCTGGGCATGCGCCTGACCTGGAACAAGCGTTATATCACCCTGGCGCCAATCGCCACCGTGCTGGGTCTGGCCTTTAAGCTCTCTGACCCGGAAAAACTGCTGGGCGGCGAAGAAGATCTGGGCATTACCTGTGCGCTGATCCCAACCTCTACCCCGGGCGTTGAAATTGGTCGTCGTCACTTCCCGCTGAACGTGCCGTTCCAGAACGGTCCGACCCGCGGTCAGGACATCTTCGTGCCGATTGACTACATCATCGGCGGTCCGAAAATGGCCGGCCAGGGCTGGCGTATGCTGGTGGAATGTCTGTCTGTGGGCCGCGGCATTACCCTGCCGTCGAACTCAACCGGCGGTCTGAAGTCGGTCGCGATGGGGATTGGCGCTTACGCCCACATCCGCCGTCAGTTCAAAATCTCCATCGGCAAGATGGAAGGTATCGAAGAGCCGCTGGCGCGTATCGCGGGCAATGCTTACGTGATGGATGCCGCTGCCTCTCTGATTACCTACGGCATTATGCTGGGCGAAAAACCGGCCGTGCTGTCCGCGATTGTGAAGTACCACTGTACCCACCGCGCGCAGCAGTCGATCATTGACGCAATGGATATCGCAGGCGGTAAAGGCATTATGCTCGGCGAAGGCAACTTCCTGGCGCGCGGCTATCAGGGCGCACCGATTGCCATCACCGTGGAAGGGGCAAACATCCTGACCCGCAGCATGATGATCTTCGGTCAGGGCGCAATTCGCTGCCATCCGTACGTGCTGGAAGAGATGGCCGCCGCGCAGAACAACGACGTGGATGCCTTCGATAAGCTGCTGTTCAAACATATCGGTCACGTGGGCAGCAACAAGGTGCGCAGCTTCTGGCTGGGCCTGACGCGCGGTCTTACCAGCGCGACGCCGACCGGCGATGCGACCAAACGTTACTACCAGCATCTGAACCGTCTGAGCGCCAACCTGGCTCTGCTGTCTGACGTCTCCATGGCGGTGCTGGGCGGCAGCCTGAAGCGTCGCGAGCGTATCTCTGCCCGTCTGGGGGATGTGCTGAGCCAGATCTTCCTGGCCTCTGCGGTCCTGAAGCGCTACGACGATGAAGGTCGTCAGGAAGCGGATCTGCCGCTGGTGCACTGGGGCGTTCAGGATGCGATGTATCAGGCTGAACAGGCGATTGACGACCTGCTGGCGAACTTCCCGAACCGCTTCGTGGCGGGCGCCCTGCGCGCGGTGATCTTCCCGACCGGTCGTCACCATCTGGCGCCGTCCGACAAGCTGGACCACAAGGTGGCGAAGATCCTGCAGGTACCGAGCGCAACCCGCTCCCGCATCGGTCGCGGTCAGTATCTGACGCCGACGCCGCATAACCCGGTAGGCCTGCTGGAAGAGGCGCTGCTGGACGTGATGGCCGCCGATCCGATTCACCAGAAGATCTGTAAACAGCTGGGCAAAAACCTGCCGTTTACCCGTCTGGACGAACTGGCAAAACAGGCGCTGGCCGGTGGCATTATCAATAAAGATGAAGCCGCGCTGTTGGTGAAAGCCGAAGAGAGCCGTCTGCGCAGCATTAACGTGGATGATTTCGAGCCGGACGAGCTGGCGACGCAGCCGGTAAAGCTGCCGGAGAAGCACCGCAAACCTGAAGCGGCATAACGCGTTTCGCTTATACAAACCCCGCCTCGCGCGGGGTTTTTTATTGCCACATTTTCTCGTTATGTCGTGCTACAGTGTCAAAAAGTGGTCGTTTGAGGAGTCTGAATTGTGCCTGGTCTGAAGATTTCTATTTTGCAGCAACCTTTAGTGTGGATGGATGGCCCCGCCAACCTGCGCCACTTTGATCGTCAACTGGAAGGCATTACCGGGCGCGATGTGATTGTGTTGCCGGAGATGTTTACGACCGGCTTCGCCATGGAAGCGGCACAACAGTCAATGCCGCAGGATGAGGTGGTCGCCTGGATGCATGTCAAAGCGCAGCAGACCAACGCGCTGATCGCGGGTAGTGCTGCGCTGCAAACGGATCGAGGGCCGGTGAACCGCTTCCTGCTGGTGGAGCCGGAAGGGAAAGTGCATTTTTACGATAAACGCCACCTGTTCCGCATGGCGGATGAGCATCATCACTATGAAGCGGGTCACGAGCGCGTGGTGTTCGAGTGGCGCGGCTGGCGTATTTTGCCGCTGGTCTGCTACGACTTGCGCTTCCCGGTGTGGTCGCGCAACCGCAACGATTACGACCTGGCGCTGTATGTTGCCAACTGGCCTGCACCGCGCTCCCTGCACTGGCAGTCGCTGCTGGTAGCGCGTGCAATTGAGAACCAGGCGTACGTGGTGGGCTGTAACCGCGTGGGAACCGACGGCAACGGGCATCACTACCGCGGCGACAGCCGGGTGGTGAATCCGCAGGGCGAGATCATTGCCACCGCCGAGCCGCATCAGGCGACGCGCATTGATGCCGAGCTGTCGCTGACGGCGCTGCAGGAGTACCGCGAGAAGTTTCCGGCGTGGCAGGATGCAGATCCGTTTAGCATTGGGTGAAATTTTCCCCTCACCCCGCCCCTCTCCCAACGGGAGAGGGAGGATAAAACATTAACTCACCAGCGCCTGCCCGTCTTTGCGGCTTTCCGTCGCGGCGACGTAGTGGCCTTCCGGCAGGCGGTAAATTACCTGCGCACCGCCGAAGTTGTAATCCTGAAGCGGATCTTCCACCACGATCTGATGCCCGCGCTCGCGCAGCGCAGCGATGGTATTGCGATCGAACGTCGATTCAACGATCACCTCCCTGCCCTGCACCACGCGCCAGCGCGGGGCGTCGATTGCCGCCTGCGGGTTTTGCCCGTGCAGCATAATACGCAGCGCCATCTGCATGTGCCCCTGCGCCTGCATCGGGCCGCCCATCACACCAAAGGACATCAGCGGCTGGCCGTTGCCGTCCATCGCAAAGCCCGGAATGATGGTGTGGAACGGACGCTTGCTGCCCGCCAGCGCGTTCGGGTGATTAGGATCCAGTACAAACCCGCAGCCCCGGTTTTGCAGGCTGATCCCTGTATCAGGCACCACGATGCCTGAACCGAAACCCATATAGTTGGACTGAATAAACGAGACCATCATCCCGCTGGCGTCGGCGGTGCTGATGTAGACCGTGCCGCTCTGCGTCGGCGATCCGTAAACGAAGTCTGAGGCTTTATCATGGTCAATAAGCGCCGCGCGCGACTTCAGATAATGGTCGCTTAGCAGTTCTTTTGCCGCGAACGCCATATGTTCTTCATCCGCCACGTAGCGGTCGAGATCCGCCAGCGCCAGCTTCATCGCCTCAATGGACAGGTGCAGGGACTGCACGGAATCCGGATGATGCTTCTCAATGCCGCACTGCTCCAGAATGCCGAGCGCAATCAGCGTGGCGATCCCCTGGCCGTTTGGCGGCAGCTCCTGCACCGAACCACCCGCGAAGTCGCGCGACAGCAGCTCTACCCAGTCCACGCGATGGTCTGCCAGGTCCTCAGCCGTCAGGTGCGCGCCGTGTTCTTTGGCGAAAGCGGCAATTTTCTGCGCCAGCTCGCCGCGGTAAAAGGCTTCACCGTTGGTGCGGGCAATCAGCTCCAGCGAGTTCGCCTGCGCCGAGTTACGGAAGATTTCCCCCACGCGCGGGGCGCGGCCTTCCGGCGCGAAGCAGGCGCTAAAGCCCGGCTGATCTTTCAGCTTGCTATAGCCGCGCTGCCAGAGATGGCCAATCAGCGGGGAGACAGGGAAACCGTTGCGCGCGTAGTCAATGGCAGGCTGCGCCAGGGTGGTCAGCGGCAGCGTGCCGAAGCGTTCCGCCAGCGCGACCCAGCCGGATACCGCGCCCGGCACGGTCACTGCGTCCCAGCCAATTTCCGGCACCGCCGTTTTACCGGCAAACAGATCCGCATGCCAGCTCGCAGGCGAACGGCCGGACGCGTTCAGGCCGTGCAGCTTTTCACCGTCCCAGACGATGGCAAAGGCGTCGCTGCCGATCCCGTTCCCGGTCGGCTCAACCACCGTCAGCGCCATCGCGGTGGCAATGGCCGCATCCACGGCATTCCCGCCCAGCTGCAGCATTTTCATGCCAGCCTGCGCCGCCAGCGGTTGCGACGTGGCAACCGCGTTATGGCCCAGCATCGGCGGGCGGCGTGAAGCGTAACCGGACGTAAAATCAAGCGCTTTGGTCATCATGACTCCTTAGTCGTGGCGCGGATCGAGCGCATCGCGCAGCCCGTCGCCGAGTAAATTAAAGCCCTGCACGGCGAGGAAAATCGCCACGCCGGGGAAAACGGACATCCACGGCGCCTGCTCCAGAAATCCTTTCGCGGTGTTGAGCATGGAGCCCCAGGACGGATTTGGCGGCTGCTGCCCCAGCCCTAAAAACGACAGGCTGGCTTCGGCGATAATCGCCGAGGCAATTGCCAGCGTGGCCTGCACCAGGATCGGTGACATCACGTTCGGCAGGACGTATTTAATGATGATCCAGCGATCCGGCAGGCCAATCGCCCGCGCGCCGTCGATGTACTCTTCGTTGCGAATGGCGATCACCTGGCCGCGCGTCAGGCGGGCGAAGATCGGCATCGCCGAAAGACCGATGGCGATCATCGCGTTGGTCAGGCTCGGGCCCAAAAATGCCCCCAGCGCGATCGCCATGATCAGGAACGGACAGGCCAGCAGCGCCTCGATAAACCGCGAGATCACCCCGTCCCACATCTTCTGGAAGTAACCCGCCACCAGCCCCAGCGGCACGCCGATGACCACCGCGATAACGACCGACATACAGCCCGCCATCAGCGAGGTGCGAGCCCCCCAGATAATGCGGGATAAAATGTCGCGCCCCAGCTCGTCGGTGCCGAACCAGTACATCGCCGACGGCGCTTTGCGCACCGCCAGGAAGTTGGCTTTGACCGGGTCGAACGGGGCAATCCACGGCGCCAGCAGCGCCACCAGCACAAAGAATCCCACCACCACCGCGCCAATCACTGCACTTTTGTTGGCAAGGAATTTCTTCAGCACCCGGTTCTGCGCGCGCGGCAGCGCGGGCGTAACGGTTTGCGTCGTCAGTTCCGCCATGGTTAACCTCGCATTTTCGGGTTGATAAGGACGTAGAGCACGTCGGCCAGCAGGTTGAGCATCAGGAAGCCGATCGCCACGATCAGCACCACGCCCTGCACCACCGCGTAGTCACGGTTAAATACCGAGTCGACGATCATCTTGCCGAAGCCCGGAATGGTGAAGACCTGCTCGGTCAGCACCGCGCCGCCCAGCAGCTCGCCGAACAGCAGCGTAGTGAGGGTGATGACCGGCACCAGCGCGTTGCGAAACGCGTGCTTCAGGATCACCGCCTTCGGCAGCAGCCCCTTAGCGCGTGCGGTGCGGATGTAATCCGCCTTCAGGACCGCAATCATCGAGGCGCGGGTATGGCGCATCAGCGTCGCCGCGAGGCCGGTTCCGAGCACGGACGCGGGCAGCAGCAGCGTGCGCAGGTTCTGGAGCGGATCTTCACTGAACGGCACGTAGCCGGACGCGGGCAGCCACTGCAGGTTCACCGAAAAGACCAGAATCAGCAGGATCCCCAGCCAGAAGTGCGGGATCGAGATCCCTGAGATCGCCACGAAGTTCGCCCCGTGATCCACCCAGCTGTTTTTGTTCACCGCCGCGAGGATCCCCATGCTGATGCCAAACACCAGCGCGATAATCATCGCCAGCAGGGACAGCTCCAGCGTGACCGGCAGCTTGCTGGCGATCAGCTGCGTCACCGGTTCGTGCGTGCGTAAGGAGACGCCCAGATCGCCCTGCAGCGCGCGCGTCAGCCAGTGGAAATACTGCACGGGGATCGGCGCATCGAGGTTCAGCTCCGCGCGCAGCTGGGCGATGACCGCCGGGTCGCGCTCCTCCCCGGCCATGGCGATCAGCGGGTCGCCGGGAAGCAGCTTTTGCAGACCGAAGACTATCATGCTCACCAGCAGCAGGGTTGGTATAGCCAGCAGCAGACGTTTGCAAATCAGTTCCAGCATGGGTTCTCCTCGGGACCTTTATTTCGCCAGCGTCAAACCCGCCAGACGCACGATGCCGTCCGGGTACGGCTTAAAGCCCTGCACGCTTTTGTTGAGACCGAAAATGCGCGGCTCGAAGTAGAGGTAGGCAATCGGCATGTCGGTTTGCAGCTGTTTCACCACCTTGTCGTACAGCGGCTGGCGTGCGGCCTGATCGGTGCTCTGGCGCGCCTGGGTCAGCCACTCATCGACCTGCGCGTTGCTGTAGCGGCCGTCGTTAAGCGTGCCTTTGCTGTTGATAAAGCCGTAGATGCTGCCGTCCGGATCCGGGCGTCCCGACCAGCCGGAGAAGCTCAGCTGATAGTCACCGCTCTGCTGGCGATCGAGCAGCGTAGCGAATTCGGTCATCTGCAGGTTCAGGTTAAATCCGGCCTCGGCGACCATCGCCTGCAATACCTGGCCCACCTGCTGCGAGGTTGGGTTGTTCGGCACCAGCAGGTTGACGGTCAGCGGCGCGGTAACGCCTGCCGCCTTCAGCAGCGCTTTGGCTTTGTCGACGTCACGCGGCGGGACCGGCAGGTTGACGTGATACGGGCTGACCGGGGAAAACGCCTGGTTTGCCGGGGTGTAAAGCCCTTCGAAGACCACCTGATTTAACGCATCGCGGTCGATGGCCTGAGAAAATGCCTCGCGCACGCGGGCGTCCTTGAACGGCTCGTTCGCCGGCACCTTGCCGTTGTTGATGTTGAAGGTGATGCCCTGATAGCCCAGACCGGTCACCTTCGCCAGCGCCAGCTTGCTGTCGGCTTCGACGGTTTTAACGTCGCTGGCGGCGATGCCTTCGGTCAGGTCAAGATCGCCTGCGCGCAGGTTCGCGAGGCGCACGGAGGCATCCGGGATCGGCAGATAGATGATTTTGTCGAAGTGGTAGGCGTCTTTGTTCCAGTAGTTGTCGAAACGGGTCAGAACGATGCGGTCCTGGGACACGCGGCTGTCGAACTTGTACGGGCCAGAGCAGACCGGGTGGGCGGCAAAGTCAGGCTTTTTCGCCGCCTCGGGGGCCATCATCGCGCCCGCACGGTCGGTGAGCTGCATCAGCAGCGCCGCATCAGGCGTTTTCAGGTGCAGCGCAATCTGCATCGGGCCGGTGACCTCGACCGATTCAACGGAGGAGATCTCGCTTTTACGCAGGGAACCTTTCAGAGTCAGGGCGCGGTCGAGGTTGTATTTTGCAGCGGCGGCATCGAATTTCTCACCGTCGTGGAAGGTAACGCCTTCCCGCAGATTGAGCGTCAGGGTTTTACCGTCCTCACTCCACGCCCAGTCTTTAGCCAGGCCGGGGACGACCTTCAGGTTTTCATCCACGTCCACCAGCCTGTCGCACAGGGAGGCAAACACGAAGCGGCCATAGTAGGTTCGCGCCAGATGCGGGTCGAGCATGTCCGGGTCAGCGCCCAGGCCGATTCGCAGCACGCTTTCAGAATGGGCGGGCAGCGCCGCGCCAAGCAACATAACACTTCCCAGTACGGTCAAAAGAGAATTACGCATTGTCATTATCATGAGTTCCTTGAAGGAAGGGACGAGTGAGTGGCCGCGTGTTCAAACAGCGCGCGGCGGCGCAGAAAAGCGGCGGATGGCGGTGCGATCTGAATAACGCTGCGATCGCGGTTGATCTCCTGCCAGCGGTGGCAGGCAACCTGACGTCCACCGTCGAGCACCTGATTGATCGGCTCGACCTGGCGGCATTCATCGGTAACGTACGGGCAGCGGGTGTGGAAACGGCAGCCGGACGGCGGGCTGGCCGGGTTGGGCAGATCCCCCTGCAGCAGCGGCGCGTCGCGTTCAACGCCCGGCTGCATCTGCGGTGCAGACGCAATCAATGCCTGCGTATAGGGGTGCAGCGGCGCGTCAAAAATCTCGTCGACGGTGGCAAGCTCGACGATTTGGCCGAGGTACATGACCGCCACGCGGTCGCTCATATGGCGGATCACCGCCAGACCGTGGGCGACAATCACCATCGTCAGCCCAAGCTGGTGCTTCAGGCTTTCCAGCAGGTTGACTACCTGCGCCTGAACGGAGACGTCCAGCGCGGACACCGGCTCATCGCCCAGCAGCAGCTTCGGTCCCGAGGCCAGCGCGCGCGCAATGCCGATACGCTGGCGCTGTCCGCCGGAAAACTCGTGCGGATAGCGCCCGGCCCAGGCGGCAGGCAGGCCTACGGTTTTGAGCAGCTCGGCAACGCGGTACTGGCGATCCGCTTTTTTCATGTTCTGATGCAGCCACAGCGGCTCTCCGACGATCTGCTCCACCGTCATGCGCGGGTTGAGCGAGGCGAAGGGATCCTGAAAGATGATTTGCAGCTCGCGCCGGAGCTGGTTCAGGCGGACACCGGAGGCGTCGGTGATCTCCTCCCCCTGATAAAACACGCGCCCTTCGCTGGCGGCCAGCAGGCGCAGCAGCAGACGACCGAGCGTAGATTTCCCGGAGCCGGACTCGCCGACGATCGCCAGCGTTTCGCCCGGCATCACGGCAAGCGAAACGCGATCGACCGCCGTGACAAACCGTGCCGGGGTAAAGAGTTTTTTGGGGCCGGGGAAAAGCTTGCTGAGGTCACGGGCTTCAAGAATGGGCGTGGTCATGCGATTTCTCCCAGGGCGATGTGCTGTTCGAGCGGCACGCGGAAGCAGGCGACCTGATGGCCCGCGCCGAGCGTGGAGAGCGACGGTTTTTCAGCATGGCAGCGCGACTGCGCAAACGGACAGCGCGTCGCGAAACGGCAGCCTTTCGGCATGGATTCCGGGAGCGGGACTGCGCCGGGAATGGTGGAGAGCTGGCCCTTGCGTGCGCCAAGAGAAGGAATCGAGCCCATCAGGCCGATGGTGTACGGGTGCTGCGGATCGGCAAAGATGGCCTCCACGCTCCCCTGCTCCACTACCTGTCCGGCATACATCACCGCTACCTGCTGGGCGACTTCTGCCACCACGCCCAAATCGTGGGTGATCATCAGCACCGCCGTGCCGGTTTCCTCTTTTAAGGCGTTGAGCAAGGCGAGGATTTGCGCCTGGATGGTGACGTCGAGCGCGGTGGTGGGCTCGTCGGCAATCAGCAGTTTGGGATGGTTAATCAGCGCCATCGCAATCATCACGCGCTGCCGCATGCCGCCGGAAAGCTGGTGGGGATATGCTTTCAGGCGCATCTCTGCCGCCGGGATCTGTACCTTCTCGAGGATCTGCAGCGCGACCTTCATCGCCTCTGCGCGCGAGACGTTCTGGTGCCGCATAACCGCTTCGCTGAGCTGATCGCCCAGCGTAAACGCCGGATTGAGCGAGGTCATCGGCTCCTGGAAAATCATCGCCAGCTCGCTGCCGCGCAGGTCGGCATATTCCCGCGGCGAGAGCTTTCGCAGATCGTGGCGGCGAAACTGCATCTCACCGCTGACAATCTGCGCGCTGGCGGGCAGTAACCCCATCAGCGCCAGTGAGGTGATACTTTTCCCGCAGCCGGACTCTCCCACCAGCGCCAGCGTTTCGCCCGCCCTGACGGTCAGCGAGATACCATCAAGCACGCTAACCGGCGAGCCAGCAAACGTAACGTTGAGGTTTTGCACCCGCAATACGGGCGTGGCGTCCTTAAAGGGTATTGTCGTCATGGCGTGAAGTCGTCCTCAAGGTGGATCGCCTGAATCAGGGCGGTTTGCAGGCTGAGCAGGTGTTCGCGCATGGCGGCCGCGGCTTCATTAGGCTGGCGATGGATAATCGCAGACATGATCTTATGGTGGTGGTCGTTATAGCTGTCGACACGTTCGGGAGTGCGTGCCAGCTCGCGCAGATGCTGCCAGCCCGGTTCACGCCGCACGGCATCAATGGCATCAAACAGGCCGAGCATCAGACGGTTGCCCGCCGCCTCGGCAATCGCCCGGTGAAAGGCGCTGTCCCAGAGTTCGTTGAGATCGCGGTCGTCCGGGCTGACCTTGTCGATGCGTTCCAGCATGCGCTGCATGAGCGCGAGGTTTTCCCTGGTGGCACGCAGTGCCGCAAGCCGGGCTAAGCCGGGTTCGAGCTGTAGACGAGCTTCCATCACTTCCAGAAGGTTGGTCTGCTGAACCAATCCCTGAAGGGCCAGCGGTTCAACAGGTGCCGCCGGGCCTATAAAGGTCCCTTTGCCCTGCTTACGCCAGATGCGCCCCTCTTCTTCCAGCACGTCCAGCGCGCGACGCACTTCACGTCGTCCTACGCCGAGAGTGTCCGACAGCTCACGTTCCGTGGGCAGCGGTATGCCTGGTGTTGACTCATGCTGGTTGATAAGCCCGCGCAGCTGCTCAAGCGCGGTGCTGGAATTTGCCAGAAACCGTGACGGTCTTTCCATATTGGTTCGCTCGCTTTCATCATTGCTTTATTTTTATTAACGATAAGTTATTGATATGGAATGAAGCTTATCGTGCTAATGATTAAGCAATAACCAAACCAATACGCAATTGGTTCGGTGTTTTTTTGGAAAGCGGGAGATAACCAAATGATTCTGCGTGAATTATTTTTACAGAAAGAAACATTCTGAATGAGGTATTAAGAGAGGAGCGGCGATGAAATGCACAACCATAGTGCAAATAATGCACTACATGCGTGCAATTGTTAATTAATTGCACCATGTTTATTAACTTTTTGTTAACGATAAGGAAGGGGATAAGATGACAGAAGGCTGAAACGACGAAGGCCTGAATCATTTCTGATTCAGGCCTTCTGAATAGTGGCGGAACGGACGGGACTCGAACCCGCGACCCCCTGCGTGACAGGCAGGTATTCTAACCGACTGAACTACCGCTCCACTGTTCCCGTTTGGGGAACGAGGCGCATATTACGGTGCGCCTCCGATCTCGTCAACGCTTTTTCTCACGTTTTGAATCGTTTGCTGCAAAAATCGCCCAAACGATGATTTTACAGGCATTCCGGCGTTTTTTCAGGCGCGCCACATGCAGCTGCCGCCCTTCTTCTGGACCAGATCAAGCCGGGATTCGTGGTTAAGAAGCTCTTCATCGCTGGCTAAAACAACCCGCAAGCGGCTTGCCTGGCGGACAACACGCTGAATGCCCGCTTCGCCTTGCGTCTGCTGGGATTCATTTTCCATACTGAACTTCATTGACGTCTGCCCGCCGGTCATCGTCAGATAGACATCGGCCAGGATCTGGGCATCGAGCAACGCCCCGTGAAGCGTTCGCTTGGTGTTGTCTATCTCGTAGCGCGAGCAAAGTGCATCCAGGCTGTTACGCTTGCCGGGGAACATCTTCCTTGCCAGCGCCAGGCTGTCCGTCACCTTACAGAAGGTGCTCGTCTTCGGAATATCACGATTAAGCTTGCTGAATTCATAATCCATAAAGCCGATATCGAACGATGCGTTATGGATGACAAGCTCGGCGCCCTTGATATATTCCAGGAACTCGTCAGCGACATCCGCAAAAGTCGGCTTATCCAGCAAGAACTCATCGGCAATACCGTGAACGCCGAACGCTTCCGGATCAACCAGCCGATCGGGTTTGAGGTAGACGTGGAAGTTGTTCCCCGTAAGACGACGGTTCACCACTTCAACGGCGCCGATCTCGATGATCTTATGTCCTTCGTAGTGCGCGCCGATCTGGTTCATACCGGTGGTTTCGGTATCGAGGACAATCTGGCGAGTAATTGCAGTGCTCATAGCGGTCATTTATGTCAGACTTATCGTTTAACTGAACGTTTCGAATACAGGAAGTCTACCAGAGATGCGTAAACAGGTAGAAATTTTCACCGATGGATCTTGTCTCGGTAACCCAGGACCCGGCGGCTACGGCGCGATTATGCGCTATCGCCAGCACGAAAAAACCTTTAGCGAAGGCTATTTTCTGACCACCAACAACCGGATGGAGTTGATGGCGGCCATCGTGGCGCTGGAGGCGTTAAAAGAACATTGTGACGTGGTGCTAAGCACCGACAGTCAGTACGTGCGTCAGGGGATCACCCAGTGGATCCATAACTGGAAAAAACGCGGCTGGAAAACCGCCGATAAGAAGCCGGTCAAGAACGTCGATCTCTGGAAACGTCTTGATGCTGCGCTGGGCCAGCACCAGATTAAGTGGGAGTGGGTTAAAGGCCACGCAGGCCATCCGGAAAACGAACGCTGCGACGAACTGGCGCGTGCTGCGGCATCCAATCCCGCACATGAAGATGCGGGCTATCAGCCCGACGTCTAATCGGTTTTTTTGTACTGCCGCGTGGCGCCGACGGTCTGGCGGATGGGCGTTTTCGACTTGCTCTGCTTCATAGGGTTAAGCGTAAGGGGAATGGTTCGCTTACGCGCAACGATAAACTGCAAACAGCCTAATGCGGGGAGATGGGTGCTCAGTACCACGCCCCCCTGCCTCGCCCAGGGCAGCACCTGAAAACCACCGTAGCAAAGCACTTCAAAGTTCAGCAATGAAAGCCAGTCGAGCTGACGCATCATGGTGAACATCCGGCTGTTGTAAGGTGGAGTCCGGCGTAGCACCGGAACCAGCTTACGCAGGCCCATCAGGCTTAGCGGATTGAATCCGCTAAGTACCAGCCAGCCGTCATCAATCAGCACGCGATCGGCTTCGCGAAGCAGACGATGCGGATCGCTGCACCAGGGTAGCGTATGTGCGAGCAAACACGCATCGACGGATTTTTCCGCAAACGGCAAATGCAACGGGTCTGCCTTCACCTGAACCGGCGATCCGCCGAGAGAGACGTTAACCTGATGCGAGATAGCGCAGCTTTCGGTATTGATTTCCGCGCTGAGATTGCCAATCTTAAGCAGGTGAAAGCCATACATTTTCGCGAGCCAGGGCTTCAGCTGCTGTTCTAACGCTTCGCGATAGTATTCACCCCAGGGCAATTCCGCCCAACGTTCCGGTGCTGCGACAGTCTGAGGTATCCTTGCCGGTTTCATCAAAACACCCGCCACGCTCTAAGAGGTAATGTATGAATCTTATCAGTATTCCAGCGTTTCAGGACAATTACATCTGGGTTTTGGTTGACGACGATCGCCGATGCGTCATTGTCGATCCCGGAGAGTCCGCCCCTGTACTGCACGCCATAAAAGAGAACGGCTGGCAGCCAGAAGCCATTCTGTTGACGCATCATCATAACGATCACACTGGCGGCGTGCCTGAACTGCGCGCCCATTTTCCGCATCTTGTGGTTTACGGACCGGCAGAGGCACAAGATAAGGGAATCACGCATGTAGTCGAAGAAGGCGAAAATATCCTCATACGCGAGTGGGAGTTTTCCGTATTTGCCACACCAGGTCACACTTTGGGACATCTGTGTTTCTACAGTAAACCTTATCTTTTTTGCGGCGACACGCTGTTCTCCGGAGGCTGCGGAAGACTGTTTGAAGGCACGCCAGCTCAAATGTATCAGTCTTTACAGAAGATTAACGCGCTACCCGATGAGACGCTCATTTGTTGCGCCCACGAGTATACATTAGGAAATATGAAGTTTGCCGTGAGCCTCTTACCCGAGGATCGAGCGATTCAGGATTATTATCACAAAGTGAAGGAGTTACGTGCAAAAAACCAAAAAACACTGCCCGTAATTCTGAAAAACGAGCGCCAAATTAATTTATTTTTACGAACAGATGATATTGATTTAATTAATAAAATTAACCAAGAAACAAATTTGCAACAACCAGAACAACGATTTGCATGGTTAAGGTCAAAGAAAGATAACTTCAGATAATTGCGGGTTGCCTTTTCAAAATTTCGCCGTTATCATCGCTCGTCTTTTAAGCAACTATTGACACACACATGAAGGCAAAAGCGATATTACTCGCCTCTGTCCTGCTTGTAGGTTGCCAGTCGCAAAACGGCAGCAACGTACAACAGCACGCACAGAGCCTTTCTGCGGCTGGTCAAGGGGAAGCAGGGAAGTTTGCAAGTTCGGCGCGATGGATGGACGATGGAACATCTTACGCGCAGGATCAAGACTTGTGGACCTCTATTGGCGACGAGCTAAAGATGGGAATTCCGGAAAATCCCCGGATTCGCGAACAGAAACAGAAGTATTTAAGTAATAAGAGCTATCTCCACGATGTAACGTTACGGGCAGAGCCGTATATGTACTGGATAGCCGGGCAAGTTAAGAAACGTAACATGCCTATGGAGCTGGTACTCCTACCCATAGTGGAGAGCGCTTTTGACCCACACGCGACGTCTGGCGCCAATGCCGCAGGCATTTGGCAGATCATTCCGAGCACCGGGCGAAACTATGGTCTGAAACAGACCCGCAACTATGATGCGCGTCGCGATGTTGTCGCTTCAACGACAGCCGCTCTCGACATGATGCAACGTCTGAACAAGATGTTTGACGGCGACTGGCTGTTAACTGTCGCAGCGTATAATAGTGGCGAAGGTCGTGTACTGAAGGCAATGAAAGCGAATAAAGCACGGGGTAAATCCACCGATTTTTGGTCGCTCTCACTGCCACAGGAAACAAAGATTTACGTACCGAAAATGCTGGCATTGAGCGATATTCTCAAGAACAGCAAGCGTTACGGTGTACAACTGCCAACACCAGACGAAAGTCGTGCACTGGCGCGTGTTCGCCTCAGCAATCCGGTTGATATTCAACAGGTTGCTGATATGACGGGTATGTCGGTAAGTAAATTGAAAACCTTTAATGCTGGCGTTAAAGGCTCAACTCTGGGGGCAAGTGGCCCGCAGTATGTAATGGTTCCGCAGAAACATGCCGAGCAGTTACGCGAGTCTTTAGCTTCTGGTGAAATCGCCGCCGTTCAGTCAACGCTGATCGCGGATGCATCATCAGTTAACAGCCGCAGCTATAAGGTTCGTGCAGGTGATACGCTTTCGGGCATTGCGTCACGTCTTGGCGTGAATGCGAAAGATCTGCAGCAGTGGAATAACCTGCGCAGCTCCGGCCTGAAAGTGGGTCAGACTCTGACGGTAGGTGCAGGTAGCAGCGCACAGCGTCTCGCCAGCAACAGCGATAGCATCACCTATCGCGTGCGCAAGGGTGATTCACTGTCCAGTATCGCAAAACGACACGGCGTAAACATCAAGGATGTGATGCGCTGGAACAATGATACTGACAACCTGAAACCAGGCGACCAGTTGACGCTGTTTGTGAAGAACAGCGCGACGCCAGACTCCTGATAACACGATCGAAAGATAAAAAGGCACCGATTCCCCTCGGTGCCTTTTTTGTTTATCCCGCTTTTTGCGCTTCGGCCATGATGGTATCGCTGGTAAACGATCCATCTTCCTGCAGTTCAAAGTACGCTTTTACCTCCGCGGACGCACTCTCCTGATAGAGCCTGATCGCCTGGCTTAATGCTTCCGGGGTGCGCATACGCGCGATCCAGGAGCTGAACTCCAGCGGTAAGCGGTCTGTAATCAACGCGCGCGCGATCAGCCCTGCTTCAGTGATAAACGACAACCACTCTCCGCTGGCATAGTTTTGCACGTGTGAGGTATCGCGCAGCGCTTCGACCGTCTGCAGCCAGATATTGCGCACCGGATGTCCAGGGGACATCACATCCATAATAATGAAGATGCCACCCGGCTTCAGAACACGTTTGACCTCGCGCAATGCCTGGCCGACATCGTGCCAGTGGTGAGCAGAATAACGGCTGATAACCACCTCAAACGACGCATCGTCAAAAGGTAAAGATTCGGCATAGCCCTGGCGCGTATCAATGTTGTCCAGCCCCTTTGTTCTCGCCGCCTCGGCAACAACGTCCAGCATCTGGCTGGATAAGTCATACGCGGTAACGTGCGCGACCTGCTGTGCAGCGGCAAAGCTGGCGTGCCCTGCCCCGCAGCCTAAATCAAGCACGTGCGCCTGCGGGAACGCCGCCAGACGCTCACCGAGACGCACCAGATCGCGGCCAGAAGCATGCACGGCGCTGCTCAGATAGGCACTTGCCTGAGAACCAAACTGTTTTTCTACGTTGTCATGATGGGAGCGTGTTGTTGTCATCGTACTGTCCTTTGTTGGTTAAAAATAAAAGGGCAGCACCCGCGCAGGTCTGCCCCACGGCAGACCTGACACACCATTATTTATCAGGTTTGCCGGGACTGAATTCAACTAGTAGAGGATTGTGATCGGAGGCGCGCGTCACCAGAACAGAGGCGTCATGCACGCTCAAACCACGATAGAAGACAAAATCGAGAGGACGACCAAAGGCTTTTTTACGCTGGTCATCGCTAAAGCGAACTTCACGCAGCGACATTTCACGCGCAAAGCGATACAGCGCATTCATGCGCGGACGGCTCCAGGCGTTGAAATCGCCTGCCATAATGATGGGGCCGCTGTGATGGGCAATCTGATCGCCAATCGGAAGTAGCTGTTTACTGTAGACATCCACGCCCAGGCTGAAATTGACCGCATGGATGTTCACGACCATCAGCATTCGGGTATCCGGCAGCGGATAGACCGTCACCAGCGCCGATTTCGCCAGACGCAGGATAGGCTCACGTTCACGCAGAGGACAGCAATAGACCGGATGTGCTGCTGAAAGTGTCATCACACCCGAGGGGTGTTGTGGCAGGACAAATGCAGGCACCTGGTCGGCGGCAAGATAGTTCGTGGTGGCAAACCGTACCAGCTCAGGAGTAGTTTGCGCCTCCTGAAGCAGAACCAGATGGGCATCTTTTCCAAAATTCTTGAGCACCGATAACCATTCGGCACGCTGCTGCTTAAAGATATTCCACACCAGTACACGGATTTTCTCATCGCTGCTTAACGGTGTGCCGGCGGGTAATGCCTGGCTTATGCTCGCAAATGACCCCGGAGGCAAGATCCTCTCCGCGGGCATTCCGGCAACATAACGCATGGCATAGGTATTTTTTCGCACTTTTGGAAACAGCCTCTGTAACATGAACCAGCCCGGAAAACGGACTGGTTCTAATGTTATAGGGACTTTAGGTCATACTTTCAACGCAATTTCTGAGAAACCGCTTTCCAGTTTTGTAAGCAAGCACTTACTGATGTTAACCCAGCGCGACGCGAGCAGGTTTATCAAGGCGCCCACTCAGGCCAATCAGCAGGAAGGCCACCAGGACAATCACCGCGCCAATCCACGGGGTCTGGGTTAACCCAACATGCGCTACGGTTTGCCCGCCAATGATGGAGCCCAGCGCGATGCCAATATTAAATGCGGCAATGTTCAGACCCGATGCCACATCCACCGCATTTGGCGTATAGAGCTCGGCTTTCTGGACAACGTAAACCTGAAGCCCGGGCACATTACCAAAGGCAAAGATCCCCATGACCAGCACCGTGACCAGCGCGGCGTAGTGTACTGAAGCCGTGAACTGGAAAATCATCAGCAGAACCACCAGGGCGGCGAAGATGAATTTCAGCGCCGGTACAGCACCATGCTTATCCGCAAGCTTGCCACCCCAGATATTGCCAATGGCAACGGAAATACCGTATCCCAGCAAAATCCAGCTCACGGCATTGGGGGAAAAGCCAGCCAGATCCTGCATCATCGGCGCCAGGAAGGTAAAAGCGGTGAATACGCCGCCATAGCCCAGTGCCGTAACCGCGTAGATAATCAGCAACCGCGGATGCGTGAGCACCTTCAGCTGATCGCGCAGGCTGGCGCTCGCCCGGCCTGGAATATTCGACGGTACCAGCAGCAGGCTGGTCACCAGGGCGATAACACCCAGCAAGGAGACTGCCAGGAACGTTTCACGCCAGCCGAAGTGTTGCCCGATGAACGTTCCCAGCGGTACGCCCGTAACGAGTGCGACGGTCAGCCCACCAAACATGATCGCAATGGCTGAAGCCGCTTTCTCTTTGGGTACCAGGCTGGTTGCAATAGTGGAGCCAATCGAGAAGAACACGCCGTGTGCAAGGCCGGTCAACAGACGGGCAATCACCAGCGTGGTGTAGTCCGGCGCCTGCCAGGCCAGAACGTTGCCAGTGGTGAACAGCACCATCAGCGCGACTAACAGCTGCTTACGCGGAAAACGTCCGGTCAGGGCTGTCAGCACTGGCGCACCGACGGCGACGCCCAGGGCGTAGATTGATACCAGCAACCCCGCAGAGGGTAACGAGATCGCAAGCTGGTTAGCAATAGTAGGAACCAGACCCACGATAACAAATTCGGTCGTGCCAATTGCGAAGGCACTGATCGTCAGGGCAAGTAGCGCCAGTGGCATAAAATACTCCGTATCATCAGGATTAAGATGACAGGCAGTATGCGCCAGTGCTTAAATAACAAAAATGGTCAAAATCTCAATAGAATTTTGCAGGTGGTGCAACAATGAAAGCAACATCGGAAGAGCTGACAATCTTTGTCGCCGTCGTTGAAAGCGGCAGCTTTAGCCGCGCGGCCGAACAGCTGGGACAGGCTAATTCGGCCATCAGCCGTTCGGTAAAAAAACTGGAGATGAAGCTTGGAGTGAGTCTGCTCAACCGAACGACGCGGCAGCTGAGCCTGACGGAAGAAGGAGAGCGTTACTTCCGCCGCGTGCAGTCGGTATTGCAGGAGATGGCTGCAGCGGAGACGGAGATTATGGAGACCCGCAGCACGCCGCGTGGATTGCTGCGCATTGATGCGGCCACGCCGGTGGTGCTTCACTTTCTGATGCCGCTGATCAAACCTTTCCGCGAACGCTATCCGGAGATGACGCTTTCTCTGGTCTCCTCAGAGACGTTTATCAACCTCATCGAGCGTAAAGTAGATGTGGCGATCCGGGCGGGAACCCTCACAGATTCAAGCTTGCGTGCCCGACCTCTGTTTGCCAGCTACCGCAAAATTATCGCATCACCAGAGTATATTGCCGAACATGGTAAACCTGAGACGGTTGAAGAATTGAAGCAGCATCTGTGCCTGGGCTTTACGGAGCCGGTGTCGCTAAACACCTGGCCTGTCGCCTGTCATGATGGTCAACTTTATGAAATTACCTGCGGGTTATCCTCAAACAGCGGGGAAACGCTGAAGCAGCTTTGTCTTGAAGGAAACGGGATCGCCTGCTTGTCCGACTATATGATTGATAAGGAAATAGCGCGGGGTGAACTGGTGGAGCTGATGGCCGACAAACGTCTGCCGGTCGAAATGCCCTTTAGCGCAGTGTATTACAGTGACAGAGCGGTAAGCACGCGCATTCGCGCCTTTATTGACTTCCTGAGTGAGCATATAAAAACAGCTCCCGGAGGAGCTGTGTGAGGGTTCAGGTTACAGAGGGCGGGTCAAACTTAATCCCAGTCAGGAGCTAAACCTTCCGGGCTTACCAGGCGATCGTTGCACTCCAGTGCTGCGATCGCTTTTTTATCGTCAGCATCCAGATGAAGATCCGCTGCTAACAGGTTGCTGGCCAGGTTTTCACGCTTAGTTGATGATGGGATCACTGCATAACCTTCACCCATTGCCCATGCCAGAATGACCTGCGCAGCAGTGGCGTTATGTTTCTCTGCGATACGCGTAATCACTTCATCTTTCAGCGCTTTACCGTAGGCCAGCGTCATGTATGAAGTGATGTGGATCCCGTGCTGTTTTGCCCAGTCCACGACTTTGCGGTTTTGCAGGTATGGAGACAGCTCAATCTGGTTGGTCGCAATATTTTCTGCGCCAACAGCGGCAATGGCTTTTTCCATCAGCGGAATGGTGAAGTTGGAGATCCCAATTTCACGGGTTAAGCCCTGCTTTTTCGCTTCCAGCAGCGCCTGCATGAATTCTTCTACTGAGACGGCATCATTCGGTGATGGCCAGTGGATCAGCGTCAGATCTACGTAGTCAGTACGCAGTTTTTTCAGGCTCTCTTTCAGGCTAGGGATCAGCTTATCTTTGCTGAGATTCTCAATCCAGATTTTCGTGGTGATAAACAGTTCGTTACGCGGAACACCACTCTCTTCGAGAGCTTGTCCAACGGCTGCTTCATTTTCATAGATCTGTGCCGTATCAACTGCACGATAACCCAGTTCGAGTGCGGTTTTAACCGATGCGATAACAACGTCGTCTTTCAGGCGGAAAGTGCCCAGACCAAATGCAGGGAGAGTCATACTATTCCTCAATCATTATGTTCGTAAACTGAGGAAGATTATCGCTGGCGTTGTTATAGAGAAAAAGATCGCAAAACGCAGAGGATTTTTGCTAATTTCGCAATAATTAAACGTCAGATAAGAAAAAGCCCTGAACGTGAGCTCAGGGCTTTTAATAAGTGGCGGAACGGACGGGACTCGAACCCGCGACCCCCTGCGTGACAGGCAGGTATTCTAACCGACTGAACTACCGCTCCACCGAAGACTGCTGTAACCACCGGATTTATGCACCGGCTTACTACTTAATTTGATGCCTGGCAGTTCCCTACTCTCACATGGGGAGACCCCACACTACCATCGGCGCTACGGCGTTTCACTTCTGAGTTCGGCATGGGGTCAGGTGGGACCACCGCGCTAAAGCCGCCAGGCAAATTCTGTTAAATCTGTATCAAAGCTGAAATTTGATTGTCTGTCTCTCGTCCGCCGAAACAGCTTCGGCGTTGTAAGGTTAAGCCTCACGGTTCATTAGTATCGGTTAGCTCAACGCATCGCTGCGCTTACACACCCGACCTATCAACGTCGTAGTCTTCAACGTTCCTTCAGGACCCTTAAAGGGTCAGGGAGAACTCATCTCGGGGCAAGTTTCGTGCTTAGATGCTTTCAGCACTTATCTTTTCCGCATTTAGCTACCGGGCAGTGCCATTGGCATGACAACCCGAACACCAGTGATGCGTCCACTCCGGTCCTCTCGTACTAGGAGCAGCCCCCTCAATTCTCCAGCGCCCACGGCAGATAGGGACCGAACTGTCTCACGACGTTCTAAACCCAGCTCGCGTACCACTTTAAATGGCGAACAGCCATACCCTTGGGACCTACTTCAGCCCCAGGATGTGATGAGCCGACATCGAGGTGCCAAACACCGCCGTCGATATGAACTCTTGGGCGGTATCAGCCTGTTATCCCCGGAGTACCTTTTATCCGTTGAGCGATGGCCCTTCCATTCAGAACCACCGGATCACTATGACCTGCTTTCGCACCTGCTCGAGCCGTCACTCTCGCAGTCAAGCTAGCTTATGCCATTGCACTAACCTCCTGATGTCCGACCAGGATTAGCTAACCTTCGTGCTCCTCCGTTACTCTTTGGGAGGAGACCGCCCAGTCAAACTACCCACCAGACACTGTCCGCAACCCGGATTACGGGTCTACGTTAGAACACCAGCCATTAAAGGGTGGTATTTCAAGGTTGGCTCCACGCAGACTGGCGTCCACGCTTCAAAGCCTCCCACCTATCCTACACATCAAGGACCAGTGTTCAGTGTCAAGCTATAGTAAAGGTTCACGGGGTCTTTCCGTCTTGCCGCGGGTACACTGCATCTTCACAGCGAGTTCAATTTCACTGAGTCTCGGGTGGAGACAGCCTGGCCATCATTACGCCATTCGTGCAGGTCGGAACTTACCCGACAAGGAATTTCGCTACCTTAGGACCGTTATAGTTACGGCCGCCGTTTACCGGGGCTTCGATCAAGAGCTTCGCGTTGCCGCTAACCCCATCAATTAACCTTCCGGCACCGGGCAGGCGTCACACCGTATACGTCCACTTTCGTGTTTGCACAGTGCTGTGTTTTTAATAAACAGTTGCAGCCAGCTGGTATCTTCGACTGATTTCAGCTCCACCCGCAGGGGCTTCACCTACATATCAGCGTGCCTTCTCCCGAAGTTACGGCACCATTTTGCCTAGTTCCTTCACCCGAGTTCTCTCAAGCGCCTTGGTATTCTCTACCTGACCACCTGTGTCGGTTTGGGGTACGATTTGATGTTACCTGATGCTTAGAGGCTTTTCCTGGAAGCAGGGCATTTGTTACTTCAGCACCGTAGTGCCTCGTCATCACACCTCAGCGTTAAAAGGTACCGGATTTACCTGGAACCTCCGCCTACATGCTTAAACCGGGACAACCGTCGCCCGGCTAACATAGCCTTCTCCGTCCCCCCTTCGCAGTAACACCAAGTACAGGAATATTAACCTGTTTCCCATCGACTACGCCTTTCGGCCTCGCCTTAGGGGTCGACTCACCCTGCCCCGATTAACGTTGGACAGGAACCCTTGGTCTTCCGGCGAGCGGGCTTTTCACCCGCTTTATCGTTACTTATGTCAGCATTCGCACTTCTGATACCTCCAGCATGCCTCACAGCACACCTTCAACGGCTTACAGAACGCTCCCCTACCCAACAACGCCTAAGCGTCGCTGCCGCAGCTTCGGTGCATGGTTTAGCCCCGTTACATCTTCCGCGCAGGCCGACTCGACCAGTGAGCTATTACGCTTTCTTTAAATGATGGCTGCTTCTAAGCCAACATCCTGGCTGTCTGTGCCTTCCCACATCGTTTCCCACTTAACCATGACTTTGGGACCTTAGCTGGCGGTCTGGGTTGTTTCCCTCTTCACGACGGACGTTAGCACCCGCCGTGTGTCTCCCGTGATAACATTCTTCGGTATTCGTAGTTTGCATCGGGTTGGTAAGCCGGGATGGCCCCCTAGCCGAAACAGTGCTCTACCCCCGAAGATGAGTTCACGAGGCGCTACCTAAATAGCTTTCGGGGAGAACCAGCTATCTCCCGGTTTGATTGGCCTTTCACCCCCAGCCACAAGTCATCCGCTAATTTTTCAACATTAGTCGGTTCGGTCCTCCAGTTAGTGTTACCCAACCTTCAACCTGCCCATGGCTAGATCACCGGGTTTCGGGTCTATACCCTGCAACTTAACGCCCAGTTAAGACTCGGTTTCCCTTCGGCTCCCCTATACGGTTAACCTTGCTACAGAATATAAGTCGCTGACCCATTATACAAAAGGTACGCAGTCACACCACGAAGGTGCTCCCACTGCTTGTACGTACACGGTTTCAGGTTCTTTTTCACTCCCCTCGCCGGGGTTCTTTTCGCCTTTCCCTCACGGTACTGGTTCACTATCGGTCAGTCAGGAGTATTTAGCCTTGGAGGATGGTCCCCCCATATTCAGACAGGATACCACGTGTCCCGCCCTACTCTTCGAGTTCACAACCTGTGTGCTTTCGTGTACGGGGCTGTCACCCTGTATCGCCGGACTTTCCAGACCGTTCCACTAACACACAAGCTGATTCAGACTCTGGGCTGCTCCCCGTTCGCTCGCCGCTACTGGGGGAATCTCGGTTGATTTCTTTTCCTCGGGGTACTTAGATGTTTCAGTTCCCCCGGTTCGCCTCGTTAACCTATGTATTCAGTTAACGATAGTGCAACGAATTGCACTGGGTTTCCCCATTCGGACATCGCCGGGTCAAAGGTTCATATCACCTCGCCGGCGCTTTTCGCAGATTAGCACGTCCTTCATCGCCTCTGACTGCCAGGGCATCCACCGTGTACGCTTAGTCGCTTAACCTCACAACCCGAAGATGTTTCTTTCGATTCATCACCGACTTGCGAAAATTTGAGAGACTCGAACACACATAACATGTGTGTCGTTTCAATTTTCAGCTTGATCCAGATTTTTAAAGAGCAAATATCTCAAACGTCACCCGAAGATGAGTTTTGAGATATGACGGCAGGTGACTTTCACTCACGAACCAGCAAGTGGCGTCCCCTAGGGGATTCGAACCCCTGTTACCGCCGTGAAAGGGCGGTGTCCTGGGCCTCTAGACGAAGGGGACACTGAAGTCTCAATCGCAAGACGCCTTGCTATTTACTTTTCATCAGACAATCTGTGTGGACACTACAAAGGCAGGTTCTTTAAGGTAAGGAGGTGATCCAACCGCAGGTTCCCCTACGGTTACCTTGTTACGACTTCACCCCAGTCATGAATCACAAAGTGGTAAGCGCCCTCCCGAAGGTTAAGCTACCTACTTCTTTTGCAACCCACTCCCATGGTGTGACGGGCGGTGTGTACAAGGCCCGGGAACGTATTCACCGTAGCATTCTGATCTACGATTACTAGCGATTCCGACTTCATGGAGTCGAGTTGCAGACTCCAATCCGGACTACGACGCACTTTATGAGGTCCGCTTGCTCTCGCGAGGTCGCTTCTCTTTGTATGCGCCATTGTAGCACGTGTGTAGCCCTACTCGTAAGGGCCATGATGACTTGACGTCATCCCCACCTTCCTCCAGTTTATCACTGGCAGTCTCCTTTGAGTTCCCGGCCGGACCGCTGGCAACAAAGGATAAGGGTTGCGCTCGTTGCGGGACTTAACCCAACATTTCACAACACGAGCTGACGACAGCCATGCAGCACCTGTCTCAGAGTTCCCGAAGGCACCAATCCATCTCTGGAAAGTTCTCTGGATGTCAAGAGTAGGTAAGGTTCTTCGCGTTGCATCGAATTAAACCACATGCTCCACCGCTTGTGCGGGCCCCCGTCAATTCATTTGAGTTTTAACCTTGCGGCCGTACTCCCCAGGCGGTCGACTTAACGCGTTAGCTCCGGAAGCCACGCCTCAAGGGCACAACCTCCAAGTCGACATCGTTTACGGCGTGGACTACCAGGGTATCTAATCCTGTTTGCTCCCCACGCTTTCGCACCTGAGCGTCAGTCTTTGTCCAGGGGGCCGCCTTCGCCACCGGTATTCCTCCAGATCTCTACGCATTTCACCGCTACACCTGGAATTCTACCCCCCTCTACAAGACTCTAGCCTGCCAGTTTCGAATGCAGTTCCCAGGTTGAGCCCGGGGATTTCACATCCGACTTGACAGACCGCCTGCGTGCGCTTTACGCCCAGTAATTCCGATTAACGCTTGCACCCTCCGTATTACCGCGGCTGCTGGCACGGAGTTAGCCGGTGCTTCTTCTGCGGGTAACGTCAATCGACAAGGTTATTAACCTTATCGCCTTCCTCCCCGCTGAAAGTACTTTACAACCCGAAGGCCTTCTTCATACACGCGGCATGGCTGCATCAGGCTTGCGCCCATTGTGCAATATTCCCCACTGCTGCCTCCCGTAGGAGTCTGGACCGTGTCTCAGTTCCAGTGTGGCTGGTCATCCTCTCAGACCAGCTAGGGATCGTCGCCTAGGTGAGCCGTTACCCCACCTACTAGCTAATCCCATCTGGGCACATCTGATGGCAAGAGGCCCGAAGGTCCCCCTCTTTGGTCTTGCGACGTTATGCGGTATTAGCTACCGTTTCCAGTAGTTATCCCCCTCCATCAGGCAGTTTCCCAGACATTACTCACCCGTCCGCCGCTCGTCACCCAGGAGCAAGCTCCCTGTGTTACCGCTCGACTTGCATGTGTTAGGCCTGCCGCCAGCGTTCAATCTGAGCCATGATCAAACTCTTCAATTTAAGTTTGATGCTCGTGAATTAAACTTCGTAATGAATTACGTATGTTCACTCAGAGACTTGGTATTCATTTATTGTCCGAAGACATTAAGAATCCATGTCACTTTGAGTGCCCACACAGATTGTCTGATAAATTGTTAAAGAGCAGTGCAACGCGGCTTTCGCTCACCGTTGCGAGGTGGCGTATATTACGCTTTCCTCTTTCAGAGTCAAGCGTTTATTTTCGCTATTCTCTGCTGACCCGGCGGCGTGTGTGCCGTTGTTCCGTGTCAGTGGAGGCGCATTATAGGGAGTAATTCCGAACCTGCAAGGATAAAGTGAAATTTATTTACTGATTGCTCACTTTCCAGGCAAAACCAACTCCAGACCTCAATTTTCGCCTGGTTTTTAAACAAAAACGAGCCGCAAGCGGCTCGTTTTTGAGTTTTGTGACTTACTGCACTGCCACAATGCGATCGTCGTTGGCTTCCAGACGGATAACTTTGCCCGGAATCAACTCTCCGGAGAGGATCTGCTGCGCCAGCGGGTTTTCGATCTGCTGCTGGATAGCACGTTTTAATGGACGCGCACCGTACACCGGATCGTAACCATTCTCGCTCAGCAGCTTCAGCGCCTCGTCGGAAATGTGAATTTCATACCCACGCTCTTCCAGACGTTTGTACAGACGCTGCAGCTGGATCTGAGCAATAGACGCAATGTGTTTCTCACCCAGAGGATGGAATACCACCACTTCATCAATACGGTTGATGAACTCAGGACGGAAGTTATGGCTGACCACACCGAGTACCAGATCCTTCATATGACCGTAATCCAGTTCGCCGAAACGTTCCTGAATCAAATCGGAACCCAGGTTCGAGGTCATGATGACAACCGTATTACGGAAGTCGACCGTTCTCCCCTGCCCGTCGGTCAGACGGCCATCATCCAGCACCTGAAGCAGGATGTTGAACACATCAGGGTGCGCTTTTTCCACCTCATCCAGCAGGATGACGGAATAAGGGCGACGGCGAACCGCTTCCGTCAGGTACCCCCCTTCTTCATAACCTACGTATCCCGGAGGCGCGCCGACCAGACGTGAGACGGAGTGTTTTTCCATAAACTCGGACATGTCGATACGTACCATCGCATCGTCGCTGTCGAACATAAAGTTAGCCAGCGCTTTACACAGCTCGGTTTTACCGACCCCTGTCGGCCCCAGGAACAGGAACGAACCAATCGGACGGTTTGGATCGGACAGCCCTGCACGGCTACGACGAATAGCGTTCGATACCGCTTCAACCGCTTCGTTCTGGCCAATCACCCGATTATGGAGATCTTGCTCCATGCGCAGCAGTTTTTCACGCTCGCCTTCCAGCATGCGCGCCACCGGAATACCGGTCCAGCGAGCAAGCACTTCCGCGATTTCTGCATCCGTCACCTTATTACGTAACAGACGCATCGTTTTCCCTTCTGACTGCGTCGCTATCTCAAGCTGTTTTTCCAGCTCAGGAATTTTGCCGTACTGCAGTTCAGACATCCGCGCCAGATCGCCGACACGGCGAGCCTGCTCTATGGCAATTTTGGCCTGTTCGAGTTCAGCTTTAATGGTCTGAGTGCCGGAAAGGGACGCTTTCTCGGCTTTCCACTCTTCTTCCAGCTCAGAGTACTGGCGCTCTTTATCGTCCAGTTCTTCATTGAGCATATCCAGGCGTTTCTTACTGGCTTCATCAGACTCTTTCTTCAGCGCCTGCTGTTCCAGCTTGAGCTGAATGATGCGTCGGTCGAGTCTATCCAGCTCTTCCGGTTTCGAGTCAATCTGCATACGAATGCTCGAAGCCGCTTCATCAATCAGGTCGATTGCTTTATCCGGCAGCTGGCGATCGGCGATATAACGATGTGAAAGCGTCGCCGCCGCAACGATAGCCGGGTCAGTGATCTGCACGTGGTGGTGCAGTTCATAGCGCTCCTTCAAACCACGCAGGATCGCGATGGTATCTTCAACGCTTGGCTCAGCAACAAAAACTTTCTGGAAACGACGTTCCAGCGCAGCATCTTTCTCAATGTACTGACGATACTCGTCAAGCGTGGTGGCACCGACGCAGTGAAGTTCACCACGCGCCAGCGCAGGTTTCAGCATGTTCCCGGCATCCATCGCGCCGTCCGCTTTACCCGCACCGACCATCGTGTGCAGTTCGTCGATAAACAGGATAACGTTCCCTTCCTGCTTCGCCAGGTCGTTAAGCACGCCTTTCAGACGCTCTTCGAACTCGCCGCGGTATTTCGCACCGGCCACCAGCGCGCCCATATCCAGCGCCAGTACGCGGCGGCCTTTCAGGCCTTCCGGCACTTCACCGTTGACGATACGCTGCGCCAGCCCTTCAACAATGGCGGTTTTACCGACACCAGGTTCACCAATCAGCACCGGGTTGTTCTTGGTACGACGTTGCAGTACCTGAATCGTACGGCGGATTTCTTCATCACGGCCGATAACCGGGTCAAGTTTGCCCTGCTCAGCACGCTCGGTCAGATCGACCGTAAATTTCTTCAAAGCCTGACGTTGGTCTTCGGCTCCCTGATCGTTCACGCTTTCACCTCCGCGCATTTTCTCAATCGCCTGAGTCACATTGGCGGTGGTCGCGCCGGCAGATTTCAGCAGGTCGGTCAAGGTGCCGCGTGATTCAAGCGCCGCCAGAACAAACAGCTCTGACGAAATAAAGTTGTCCCCACGTTTTTGCGCCAGCTTGTCGCAAAGGTTCAGCACGCGTACCAGATCCTGCGACGGCTGAACGTCGCCGCCGGTACCTTCTACCTGCGGCAGACGGCTCAGCGCCTGATCGATAGCGGTGCGTAACTGGCCAGCATTAATGCCAGCGGACGTTAATAAAGGACGTACCGATCCCCCTTCCTGATTCAGCAAGGCGCTCATTAAATGAAGAGGTTCGATAAATTGGTTGTCGTGCCCCAGTGCGAGGGACTGGGCATCGGCGAGAGCAAGCTGGAATTTATTAGTAAGACGATCCAGACGCATAACTCCTCCCATAACAGGTCAAATTTGCTACTGGAGATTAAATGAGGTCATCCCTCAATTATTCAAGGTTAATGACCTGAATTATGTGAAAAGAAAACGGCACGTACCGGATCGTCTTGATTCTTTAGGTTATATCAGCCAAATGAAACTTGCCATACGCCCCGTGGTCTTGTCGCGACGATAGGAAAAAAAATCACCCTTTTCGGTGAATGTGCAGCGATCGCCGCCGAAGATCTGCGTCACGCCGACGTTGTTCAGACGCTGGCGGGCGAGCTGGTAAATATCGGCCAGATATTTATCCCCCGAAGGCAGAAAGGCTTCCACCGCTTGCGGATCTTTTTCCATAAAGGCTTCACGAACCTCTGGCCCCACTTCAAAAGCGCGAGGACCAATGGCCGGGCCAAGCCAGGCCATAATATTGGCAGGCTCATCGTTAAAGCAGGCGACTGTTTCTTCGAGCACGCCTTCACACAGACCACGCCAGCCCGCGTGTGCTGCTGCTACCTCGGTACCTGCACGGTTACAGAACAGAACTGGCAGACAATCAGCGGTCATCACGGCACAAACGGTTCCCGGAGTATTACTGTAAGAGGCATCAGCGCGTTTAGAAGCATAGGGTTCCCCCGTCAACTTCAGTACCGCGTTACCGTGAACCTGTTCCAGCCAGACCGGTTTTGACGGCAAGTTACCCGCAGCAAACAAACGTCTGCGGTTCTCTTCAACGTGTTCCAGGTTGTCGCCACAGTGCGCACCGAGGTTCAAAGACTCCCACGCGCCCTGGCTAACACCGCCAATACGGGTTGAACTACAGGCGGCCACGCCAGCAGGCAATGGCCACTCCGGGACAATCAGTTTGGTCATAACCAGTCCACTTGATCCTTATGTTCTTCGAAATCAGCACGCATGGCGTCGATAAGATCCACCATATCCTGCGGGATAGGCGCATGCCACTCCATCTGAATACCGGTGATAGGGTGGTAAAGACGCAGCATGGTCGCGTGCAGCGCCTGACGATCGAATTTACGCAATACGCTGATGAACTCATCCGATGCGCCTTTAGGTGGACGCGGGCGGCCACCGTATACCTGATCCCCTACCAGCGGATGGGTAATGTGGGCCATATGCACGCGGATCTGGTGAGTACGTCCGGTTTCCAGACGCAGACGCAGGCGCGTATGAATACGGAAGTGCTCCATAATGCGATAGTGCGTCACAGCCGGTTTACCCATCGGATGCACCGACATATGGGTACGTTTGGTTGGGTGACGACTGATTGGCTCTTCCACCGTTCCGCCAGAGGTCATATGCCCAATGGCTACCGCTTCATACTCGCGGGTGATTTCGCGCAGCTGCAGCGACTCCACCAGACGGGTCTGAGCAGGAACGGTCTTCGCCACCACCATCAAACCAGTGGTGTCTTTATCCAGACGGTGCACGATGCCCGCGCGCGGGACATCCGCGATCGGCGGATAATAATGGAGAAGTGCGTTAAGTACCGTACCGTCAGGGTTCCCCGCGCCCGGATGAACAACCAGGTCGCGCGGCTTGTTGATCACCAGAATGTCATCATCTTCATAGACGATGTCCAGTGGGATATCCTGCGGCTCGAAGCGGATTTCCTCTTCGATTTCAGCATTGATGGCGACAGCTTCCCCACCTAACACTTTCTCTTTTGGTTTGTCCCAGATCTTGCCGTTTACCAGCACGCGCTGGTCAAGGATCCATTCTTTTATGCGTGAACGCGAATAATCAGGGAACAATTCGGCCAAAGCCTGATCTAAGCGTTGACCGAGCTGATTTTCGGAGACTGTTGCGGTGAGTTCTACTCGTTGTGCCATAAACTGCTTCTTCGTTTAACGTTGGGTTTTACGGCTTTGCCGTTTAATATAGTGTGCTATTGTAGCTGGTCTTAATCGGGAGCAGGAACAGAGTTTCTCCCGGACAAACATTTGAGGAAAGTCAAAACGTCATGACGCGCATGAAATATCTGGTGGCAGCGGCCACGTTGAGCCTGGCTTTGGTGGGCTGCTCCGGTTCAAATGAACAGGTCCCTGACAATCCGCCGAATGAAATCTATGCGACTGCACAACAAAAGTTGCAGGACGGTAACTGGAAACAGGCGATAACGCAACTGGAAGCGTTGGATAATCGCTATCCATTTGGTCCATATTCGCAGCAGGTACAGTTAGATCTCATCTACGCATACTATAAAAATGCCGACCTGCCGCTGGCTCAGGCAACTATCGATCGTTTCATGCGTCTGAACCCGACTCATCCTAACATCGACTATGTGATGTACATGCGCGGCCTCACCAACATGGCGCTGGACGACAGTGCGCTGCAGGGCTTCTTCGGCGTGGATCGTTCCGACCGTGACCCGCAGCATGCGCGTGATGCCTTTAATGACTTCTCCAAGCTGGTGCGCGGCTATCCGAACAGTCAGTACGTGACCGACGCCACCAAGCGTCTGGTGTTCCTGAAAGATCGTCTGGCGAAATATGAATACTCCGTGGCGGAATACTATACCCGCCGTGGCGCATGGGTTGCCGTGGTTAACCGCGTAGAAGGTATGCTGCGTGATTATCCGGATACTCAGGCAACGCGCGACGGCCTGAAGCTGATGGAAAATGCTTACCGTCAGATGCAGATGACCGCTCAGGCTGAAAAAGTGGCGAAAATCATCGCCGCGAACAGCAGCAACACCTGATTTTGCCCCAATGCAAAACGGCAGCCCGAAGGCTGCCGTTTTTTTATTCATTTTAGCGCGTCGCTGAAGCGCGTTAGCCTCAACACATCCAGTCAACTATGGCCCCAATTTTTGCCTTCGACAAGGTAAATCTTACCTCTTCCTGCCCTGCCTCACAAAAAAGGTTCCCTGACAAAAATCGAGAAAATAACGTGATCTAAATCACACATTTTGACATTAGGTCGGGTATGCTGGAATCACCAAGACGGAAAGACAAGAGGTAAAATTTATGACAATGAACATTACCAGTAAACAAATGGAAATTACTCCGGCAATCCGCCAGCACGTCGCAGACCGTCTCGCCAAACTGGATAAATGGCAAACTCATTTGATTAATCCACATATCATCCTGTCCAAGGAGCCGCAGGGTTTCATCGCTGACGCAACTATCAATACTCCAAACGGCCATCTGGTCGCCAGCGCAAAACACGAGGATATGTACACCGCAATTAACGATTTGATCAACAAGCTGGAACGGCAGCTCAATAAAGTGCAACACAAAGGTGAAGCCCGTCGCGCCGCAACATCGGTGAAAGACGCCAGCTTCGCGGAAGAAGTTGAAGAAGAGTAATCTTTTAAATTGAGTGTACCGCCAACGCGCCTTCGGGCGCGTTTTTTGTTTTTTATTGACAGGGTGAAAACAGTACGGGTACTTTAACGGTATCAATCACAGGATGACTTTATGAAACTTACGCCGTTCTTCTTCGCATTCTTTTTTACCTTCCCCTGACTGGGAGGCGTTTAGTCGTGTGATAAAGAATGCGAAGACGAACAACAAGGCCTCCCACATCGGGGGGCCTTTTTTATTGATAACGATAAAATGAGACAGACAACACTATGACACCGGAAAACCCGTTACTGGATCTGCGAGTAAAAATCAGCGCGCTGGATGAGAAACTGCTGGCGCTGCTGGCCGAACGCCGCGCGCTCGCCGTTGAAGTGGGCAAAGCCAAGCTGGACTCCCATCGCCCGGTACGTGATATCGACCGCGAGCGCGATCTGCTGGAACGTCTCATTCAGCTCGGCAAAGCGCATCACCTCGATGCCCACTACATCACCCGGTTGTTCCAGCTCATCATCGAAGACTCCGTTCTCACCCAGCAAGCGCTGCTCCAGCAGCATCTGAATAAAACCAATCCGCACTCTGCGCGTATCGCCTTTCTCGGGCCGAAAGGCTCTTATTCTCACCTGGCCGCTCGACAGTATGCCGCACGCCATTTCGAAGAATTTATTGAGAGCGGCTGTGCCAAGTTTGCCGACATTTTTAATCAGGTTGAGACCGGCCAGGCGGATTACGCCGTCGTGCCGATTGAGAACACCAGCTCCGGCGCCATCAACGACGTCTACGATTTGCTGCAGCACACCAGCCTGTCGCTGGTAGGTGAGCTGACGATCCCTATCGATCACTGCGTGCTGGTCTCTGGCTCAACCGACCTGAGCAAGATCGAAACGGTTTACAGTCATCCACAGCCGTTCCAGCAGTGCAGCCAGTTCCTGAACCGCTATCCGAACTGGAAAATTGAGTACACCGAAAGCACCTCAGCGGCGATGGAAAAAGTGGCGCAGGCTAACTCCCCAACCGTCGCTGCGCTCGGCAGCGAAGCGGGCGGCGCGCTGTATGGTTTACAGGTACTGGAACGCAACCTGGCGAACCAGACGCAAAATATCACCCGTTTCGTGGTGCTGGCACGCAAGGCAATCAATGTGTCTGACCAGGTGCCGGCCAAAACCACGCTGCTGATGGCGACCGGCCAACAGGCCGGTGCGCTGGTTGAAGCCCTGCTGGTGCTGCGTAATCACAACCTGATCATGACGAAGCTGGAATCACGTCCGATCCATGGTAATCCGTGGGAAGAGATGTTCTACCTTGATATCCAGGCCAACCTGGAATCTGCATCCATGCAGAAAGCCCTGCGCGAACTGGGCGAGATCACGCGCTCCATGAAGGTGCTGGGCTGCTATCCGAGCGAGAACGTGGTCCCGGTTGACCCGGCTTAACGTTCGATAAACCGGCTTTTCTTCATCCCTGCCACGCTCACCGGCAGGGTGAAGATGGCGCCGGAGAGCGGATACTTCGCCATCTCCTCCGCGTCCATATTTTCCCGCGTGGTGGTAATAAACAGTGTTTTCATGTCATCGCCGCCAAAGCAGACCATCGTCGGACAACGCACCGGCATGCGGTATTCTTCCAGCTGCTCCCCTTGCGGAGAAAAACGTGCAATACGCCAGCCGTCAAACAGCGCGCTCCAGTAGCAGCCTTCCACATCCATGGCCGCGCCGTCCGGTATCCCTTCGCCCTCTTTAAACTGACGAAACACCTCACGCCTGCCGGGTTCGCCCTTCTCATCAAGCGGCGTTCGATAAATAACGCCGTTTGGCGTATCTGAAGTAAACATCCATTGATTATCCGGGCTAAACGCTAAGCCGTTGTGGCCGTGAATATCGCACTGGATCACTTTCGGCGTCAGGTCGTTATCGATGCGCATCAGCAGGGCACCGTTGTAATCTCCCGGCCCCAAAACGTGCCCGCGTAGAATCGCCCAAGAGAATCGGTGCCGCCGTCGTTAAAGCGTGCGAGCTGCGGGTTAGAGGGGTTATCGCACACCTTGCGCTGCAGGAGGCCATGCTTATCGGCAAGCCAGATGCCATTACGCATGGCGACGATAAACCCGCCGCGCTCGCGCAGCGCGAAGCAGCCCACCTCCTCATGGAATGAGAGCACGGTATGTTCTGCCGTCGGCAGATGATAGCGGTGGATCTCCCCTTCCAGAATATCGGCCCAGTAGAGCGCGTGCTCTTCTGCGCTCCACGTCGGGCATTCAGGCAGATGTCCGGTGTAATTCAACAGCAGCTGCGGTTCGGCCATGACAGTTCCCCAAAATAAAAAAAGCCAGCATTGCTGGCTTTCAGTATATACATCATCGCATTACTGGCGACTGTCATTTGCCTGGCGCAACAGCGTCCGGCTCTCACTCTGGAAACGCTGAGCGTAATCGCCAAACCAGTGCTCGACCTTGCGGAAGCTGTCGATAAACGCCTGCTTGTCTCCGTGCTCCAGTAGCGTAATGGCCTCGCCAAAGCGCTGATAGTAGCGCTTGATGAGCGCCAGGTTGTTCTCGGAGGACATAATAATGTCCGCGTAAAGCTGCGGATCCTGAGCAAACAGGCGCCCGACCATCGCCAGCTCCAGACGATAGATAGGCGAAGAGAGCGCCAGCAGCTGTTCAAGCTGCACGTTCTCTTCTGCCAGGTGCAGACCGTAGGCAAACGTCGCAAAGTGGCGCAGCGCCTGAATGAACGCCATGTTCTGATCGTGCTCGACCGCGCTGATGCGGTGCAGCCGCGCGCCCCATACCTGAATCTGTTCCAGGAACCACTGGTAGGCTTCCGGCTGACGACCGTCGCAGTAAACCACCACCTGCTTTGCCAGGCTGCCGCTGTCCGGGCCAAACATCGGGTGCAGACCCAGCACCGGACCCGTATGCGCAGCCAGCATCGCCTGCAGCGGACCATTTTTGACGGAGGCCAGATCCACCAGGATGCAGTCTTTCGGTAAAGGAGGCAGCTTTCCGATGATCTGCTCCGTCACGTGGATCGGCACGCTGACGATAACCATCCCGGCATCTTTCATGAGTTCCGGAGCATGCGCCCAGTCCTCTTTTTCGAGAATGCGCACCTGATAGCCAGAAAGCGTCAGCATTTTTTCAAACAGACGCCCCATCTGTCCTGCACCGCCGACAATCACCACCGGCCGCAGGGACGGACAGAGGGTTTTGAAGCCCTTGTCGTTTTCGCTGGAATAGGATTCCCGCATCACGCGACGCAGAACATCTTCAATTAAATCCGGCGAAACGCCCAGCGCCTGGGCCTCTTTGCGACGAGAGGCCAGCATTGAGGCTTCGCGCTCCGGGACGTAAATCGGCAGGCCGTATTTGCTTTTCACCTCACCGACTTCGGCAACCAGCGCCATGCGGCGCGCCAGCAGATCCAGCAGCGCCTTATCCACTTCATCAATTTGATCGCGCAGTGCGGTCAATTCAGCAACCATAACTAACCTCTTAAGCCAGACGCGTCGCCAGCTGGCCGTTCAAATCTTTGTGGATCTCACGCAGCAGCGCATCGGTCGTCTCCCAGCTGATGCAGGCATCCGTCACGGAGACGCCGTGCTTCATTGCGCTACGCGGTTGTTCCGATGACTGATTGCCTTCATGAATGTTGCTCTCAATCATCAGACCAATAATCGAACGGTTGCCATCTTTGATCTGTGCGATCACGGATTCAGCAACCGCAGGCTGGCGACGGTAATCTTTATTTGAATTACCATGACTGCAATCTACCATCAGTGCCGGGCGCAGTCCCGCCTGCTCCATCTCTTTTTCACACTGCGCCACGTCCGCCGGGCTGTAGTTAGGTGCTTTCCCGCCGCGCAGGATCACATGGCCGTCCGGGTTGCCCTGCGTTTGCAGGAGGCATACCTGGCCCGCCTGGTTGATACCGACGAAACGGTGCGGCATGGCGGCAGCGCGCATGGCGTTGATCGCCGTCGCCAGGCTGCCATCGGTACCGTTTTTAAAGCCAACAGGCATCGACAGGCCCGACGCCATCTCGCGGTGGGTTTGCGATTCCGTGGTACGCGCACCAATAGCCGACCAGCTGAACAGATCGCCCAGGTACTGAGGGCTGTTCGGGTCCAGCGCTTCGGTTGCCAGCGGCAGCCCCATGCTGACCAGCTCCACCAGCAGCCGACGCGCAATCTTCAGGCCTGCTTCCACATCAAACGAGCCATCCATGTGCGGATCGTTAATCAACCCTTTCCAGCCGACGGTCGTACGTGGCTTCTCAAAATAGACGCGCATCACCAGATAGAGGCTATCGCTGACCTCCTCCGCTAACGCTTTAAATCGACGAGCATATTCAATGGCGGTGTCAGGATCGTGAATGGAACAAGGACCGCATACCACCAGCAGGCGCGGATCGCGGCCGGCGATAATGTCAGAAATGGTCTGGCGAGAGTGCTCGATCTGAGCCTCCTGCGCGACGCTCAGCGGAAATTCCGCTTTCAGTTGATCCGGAGTGATTAACACCTGTTCGTCAGTGATATGTACGTTGTTCAGCGCGTCTTTTTGCATGATGGCGATCCTGTAAAGCTCGTTTGCGATAGTTGTTTTCCTCAATGAGGTGAAACCACGATACCATAAAAAGTAAACATTTCAATCCAAAATACGTACACATTACTTTACACGCGCCAATTTATTGCAAAAATCAGCCGATAAAAACGTAAACTTTAAATTACAGACAGGTTTTCTTTAGCCAGGCTATGCTGAAGAAAAAAGGAGAATGGCTATGCGTCCAATTGCTCTCGCGCTGTTGTCGCTGTTTTTAACGGGCTGTCAGATCAATCCTTACACCTTCCAGCCCGACTGGACCAGCCCATCTTGGTTTGATGCAGGTAAAGAAGACGCCATGAATGGCCTGTCGGTTAAAGATAACCAGGCCCTGGCCGATAGTTTTAACGACACACACGTTGATCGTAGCGAATATCTTCGCGGCTATGCTGACGGTCAGAAGAAAGTCTGCGAAGAAGGGTTTATTCACGCCTGGGGATTAGCCGGCAAATCTTTCCCTGCCAGTTGCGATACAGCCGAAAACGCGGCAAAACTGCGTGCGTCATGGCAGCAAGGGATGGATGAAAGTATGCGCTCCAGCAGACTGAATTAATCTAATTTCATCCACCGGAAAATAAACAACAGTAGGATTTAGCTTAGGTCGGCCTCATGCTATTTCTGACATAATGACGGCCCTGATAAACAATGGTATTCTGCCCGCAACTCTTAAGGACATCTATTTCCAGAGCGATGTGGCGGATTCTGGTGAGAAATTTATTCTTGATCTCTTTTTTCCGACTCACTCTGGTGCTAACGCTGTTCCTTATAGTGGGCCCTGCGGCGGCAGGCACACTTACGGAAACGGATAAATCGGTACGCTCGATTGTCTCAGGCATTGTGAGCTATACGCGATGGCCGTCACTTTCCGGGCAGCCTAAACTCTGCGTCTACGCCACTTCTCACTATACGCACGCCCTCAGCGGCGAAGAGGGGCATAGCGAGTTACCTTATACTCCCGTTATTGTACGTAACGATCGGGAAGCCCTGGCCGCGACGTGCGATGCGATCTATTTCGGGTCTGAATCACCGGCAAAACAACTTGAATTAATAAGTCAATATCAGGGCAGAGCGTTGCTATTAATCTCAGAGCAAAATCCGGAATGTGTAATTGGCAGTGCCTTTTGCCTGATAATCGATCGCGGCCAGGTACGATTCGCCGTCAACCTGGATGCATTGACGCGCAGTGGCGTAAGAGTCAATCCGGATGTATTAATGCTTGCACGGAATAAGCAGCATGGATAAAGATTTCACTTCAACGCCACGTCCGACGTTTAAAAGAACGTTGAGGCGAAACAGCATGATAAGCGTCATCATCACGATGACGTTAATATGGCTGCTGCTCTGTTTTGCTTCCGTCGTGACGTTAAAACAATACGCGCAAAAGAATCTCGAATTAACCGGCGCAACAATGAGCCACAGCCTGGAAGCGTCGCTGGTGTTCAACGACTCGCTGGCGGCCAACGAAACGCTGGCCGCCCTGGGCAAACAGGGCCAGTTTGCCGTGGCCGAGGTTATTAACGCGCATAAAAAGCGGTTTGCCTACTGGTCCTGGAACCCGGAGGACAACAACGATACGCTGGGCGCACTGGTCAGCCGCTGGCTTTTCCCCGTACCGGTTGCGCAGCCCATCATGCATAACGGCGCAACGATTGGCGAAATTCGCCTTACCGCGCGTGACAGCCTGATCGGCCATTTCATCTGGATGTCGTTTGCCGTTCTGACAGGCTGTATTCTCTTTGCAACCGTCGTCGCACTCACTATTACCCAGTCTTTGCATCACGGGATGGTCACGGCCCTGCAAAACATCACCGACGTGGTGCATGACGTTCGTACTAACCGTAACTTCTCCCGCCGGGTGAAAGACGGCCGTATCGAAGAGTTTCACCAGTTTGGTGAGGACTTCAACAGCCTTCTGGATGAGATGGAGGAGTGGCAACTCAAGCTCCAGGCGAAAAACGCCCAGCTGCTGCGTACCGCCATGCACGACCCGCTCACCGGTCTTGCCAACCGCGCGGCGTTTCGTAACAGCATTGCGGCCTTAATGAATGACCCTTCTGCCAAAACGAACTCGGCCCTGCTCTTCCTCGACGGTGATAATTTTAAGTTTATTAACGACACCTGGGGACATGCGGCAGGAGACTGCGTGCTGATTGAAGTCGCCAGCAGGATGATGGAGTTTGGCGACAAACGTCACCAGGCATACCGCCTTGGCGGGGACGAATTTGCCATGGTGCTGTACGGCGTGCACTCTGAACTTGAGGTTCAACATATTTGTGCTGCGCTATCGCAGCAGTTTATCCGTCCGTTTGATCTTCATAACGGACAAAAAGCATCGATGTCACTCAGCATTGGCTTTGCTCTGGCGTGGGAAAATGCTTCCGTGGAGGCATTACTGGAGAGGGCTGACCGCAACATGTACCAGGTGAAAAACCAGCGTACGAAAACAACAAGTTAGAAGGGATACACTATGTTAAAACGTTACTTCGCGCCGATAGTTCTGGCCTCACTGGTTCTGGCAGGCTGCCAGTCGCCTCCGGAAGGTAAATTTACTCCTGAGCAAATTTCGGCGATGAAGTCTTACGGTTTTAACGAACTGAACGGTGACTGGTCACTTGGCATGTCGGACACCATCCTGTTTGATAAAAATGACGCCAGACTGCGTCCGGAAAGTGAAACGCAGATCCAGTCCATGGCCTCCCGCCTGGCGGAAACCGGCCTGAACCACGCGCGAATGGACGGTCACACGGATAATTACGGTGAAGAAAGCTACAACGAAGCGCTGTCGTTAAAACGCGCCAATGCCGTGGCCGATGCCTGGGCGAAGGGGGCAAATATCCCGCGCAGCAATCTCACCACGCGGGGGTTAGGTCAAAAATACCCGGTTGCGAGCAACAGTACCCCACAAGGGCGCGCTGAAAACCGCCGCGTCGCAGTGGTTATCAGCACGCCATAGGGTTATTTAGCGGATGTTTCGGCGAGCGTCACCCTGGTTGCCGCTCGCCAGCGCAGCCAGTCTACCAGAACAAACAGCGCCAGACTCACGCCCATGACCGGCAAGGCCAGCCCCAGCAGTACGCTGATTATCAGCGTAACCCCTCTTCCCCACCCTGACAGCGCCAGCCAGCTTTGACAAAGCGTTTGTACCGGACTCACTGCCGACTGTGCCGGACGACGCATCCACCACATCCGGTAACCCCAGATGATGAGCACGCACAGGGCGAGGCCGAACGCCACCAGCAGCAGCTGATTCACCAGCCCGAATAAGATCCCCATATGGAAATCCACGCCCCAGCGGGTCAGTTTTGCCATTAACGGGAAATCCTCGAATCGGGTTCTGTCCAGGACCTGCATCGTCGAAGGATCAACCGCAACGGCGTCCACCTGAGTCGGCCAACTGCGATCGATTTCCGTCACGGTCCAGGCGCTATCCGCCGTTTTTGCCGGGCGGATCTCCAGCCTGTTGGCATCAATTCCTGCGTTACGGGCCGCGCTTAATACTCCGTCAAACTGCGTCAGATCCATCGCCATTTCCGGCATCATCATTCCGCCGTGATGGCCCCGGTGTTCGGCATGCTCATCCACGATCTCCTGTGGGCCGGAAAGCGTCGTGTTCACCTGCGGGGTGAGCCAGTTCATCTCTGCCCGCAGCTTATCGACGTTCCCGCCTGCCCACTGGGACCATGTCAGGCCGGTTGCAGAGAACAGCAGCATTCCACCCAGCAGACTCCAGCCCAGGGTCACATGCAGGCGACGACGATTCTGGAAGCGATTATTGATCCGCCGTTTGGGTCGAGTATAAAACCACAGGCCAACACCGCCCAGCGCGGCAACCCACATCCAGGAGGCAGCAAGCTCGCTGTAGAGTCGCCCCACGTCGCCCAGCATCAGAGAGGTATGCAGATAATCAATGGTCTGACGCAGCGGTAAAATCCCGCTGGTGCCGTATACCGTCATATCCCCCAGCACCGCCAGGCTTACCGGATCAATAAAAATAGCCCGGTTCTCCGATGGCCCAAGCGTCGGGTCAGCAAACATCACGCGGGTAGTTTCGCCTTCAGCCAGCCCCGGACGCACGGCGTGCAAATGCAAATCTGAGCCAACGGTTTTTTCCGCCACGGCGATTTGCTCCGCCAGCGGCTGCAACTCGCCTACGGAATCCGTGTGGAGCGCGTGCCGGTAGAGCGCATTCTCAAGCTGCGGAGTCGCCACATACAGCGTACCGGTCAGCGCGGCAAAGAAGATAAACGGACCAACAAAAAGCCCGACGTAGAAATGGAGGCGACGCAGCAGGTTTCCCCATGCCGCGCGCGGAGTGCAGGTAGTCATACTTTTCCTTTTTAAGGCAGTAAGTTATCGATTTTTTTTAAAGGGAAAAAGCAGACTGCCGCGGCGGCGCGCGGGTATCAGGGTAAAGCCAGGGAAAAAAGTGCCAGTGGCTGACCGCCTGGCGCGGCGGCTTAACGCGAAGCCTTTGCAGCACCACGCTGAGCAGGACGATCAGCGCCAGCATCACGCCCGGGACATGCGCTAACAGCACGCAGTAGCCGCACGCTTCCGCATGGTCGACAGGCATCGTATGCGGCATATCGCCGTGATGCTCGTCCATCGACATCATGCTCATGTCATGATGCATGCCCGGCATGGCGCTCATGGGATCTTTCTGCAAGGAGACGGAGATAAGCGGCGCTACCACGATCAGCAGGATCGCAAACAGCGCGGTCAAGGCCGCTGCGCGTTTCCGGTTAGGCTGATGCAGTAAGTTATCCACGTCCCCTCCATTCAAGAGGCAAGCATTGTAAATGATTTATGACAAAAGGGTTAACGTGAGAAATGCGCAGGGATAAAAAAAGGGCCAGCCTTTCGGCCAGCCCTTTCTAACAGGATGTCGCTTAAGCGAATCTTAGTTCAGACGCTCTTTAATACGAGCAGACTTACCAGTACGCTCACGCAGGTAGTACAGTTTAGCTTTACGTACAGCACCACGACGTTTAACAGCAATGCTGTCAACTACCGGAGAGTGAGTCTGGAAGACACGCTCAACGCCTTCGCCGTTGGAAATTTTACGAACAGTGAATGCAGAGTGCAGACCGCGGTTACGAATAGCGATAACCACGCCCTCGAATGCCTGCAGACGTTTTTTGGAACCTTCAACAACCCATACTTTCACTTCCACGGTGTCACCTGGACGGAAGGAAGGTACGTCCTGCTTCATCTGCTCTTGTTCAAGTTGCTTAATAATGTTGCTCATAATTTAATCTCTTATCCTGGGTAAACTGATATTCGGGAGCGTATTACGCATTCCCATCATGTTCATGCTGCTGGTGCGCGTGTTCTGTTTTGAACTCGGCCAGCAACTTTGCTTGCTCTTCAGTCAGAGCCAGGTTTTCCAGAAGTTCAGGTCTTCTAAGCCAGGTTCGGCCCAGCGACTGCTTCAAACGCCAGCGACGTATCTCGGCATGGTTTCCAGACAGTAGCACTGCCGGTACTTCCATCCCTTCTAACACTTCAGGACGAGTATAGTGTGGACAGTCCAGCAACCCATCGGCAAAGGAATCTTCCGTTGCCGAAGCTTCATGGCCCAGAACCCCCGGAATGAACCGGGCGACGGAGTCAATCAGCGTCATTGCGGGTAACTCACCACCGCTGAGAACGTAATCGCCGATAGACCATTCTTCGTCAATCTCGGTTTGAATTACGCGCTCATCTATCCCTTCGTAGCGTCCACAGACCAGAATCAGCTTTTGATTCGTCGCCAGTTCGCTCACGCCCGCTTGATCAAGCTTGCGTCCCTGAGGTGACAGATAAATCACCTTTGCGCCTTCACCTGCCGCGGCTTTTGCTGTGTGAATGGCGTCCCGTAAGGGTTGCACCATCATTAGCATCCCCGGTCCGCCGCCGTAAGGACGATCGTCCACGGTACGGTGCCGGTCATGAGTAAAGTCACGGGGACTCCAGCTCTGGATGCTCAGCAGGCCATTCTTTACTGCCCGGCCAGTTACCCCGTAATCGGTAATCGCGCGGAACATTTCAGGAAACAGGCTAATTATGCCAATCCACATAGCGCCGTCTTTTACCGTTTATCCGGAGAATTTAAAAACCAGGATCCCAATCTACTTCAATGGTTTGAGTAGTGAGATCGACTTTCTTGATAACCTGTCCATCGAGGAACGGAACCAACCGCTCCTTGATGCCAAATGCATCTTTCAGGTTTGCCTTAATGACGAGAACGTCATTTGACCCGGTTTCCATCATATCGATGACTTTCCCCAGGCTGTAGCCTTCGGTAGTGACTACCTGGCAACCCATAAGGTCTTTCCAGTAGTAGTCGCCCTCTTCCAGCTGTGGCAACTGCGACGAATCCACGACAATTTCACAATTAGTCAGCGCATTCGCAGCATCACGATCGTCAACGCCTTTCAGCTTGATGATGATGTCCTGATTGTGGTGACGCCAGCTTTCCAGCTCGACCTCTTCCCACTTACCGCCTTTCTGGATAAACCAGGGCTGGTAATCAAAAATGCTATCAGCGTCTTCAGTGGAGGAAAACACTCTGAGCCAACCACGGATACCGTAGCAAGAACCCATTTTTCCCAATACGATCGGTTCAACAGGTGCTTTATTGCTCATCATGACCACCGTGACAGATTAAGCTGCTTTGTTTGCTGCTTTGATCAGCGTAGCAACGCGATCGGAAACAGTAGCGCCCTGGCCAACCCAGTGAGCGATACGATCCAGATCCAGACGAGTTTCTTCTTCTGCGCCAGCGGCCAGTGGGTTGAAGAAACCAACGCGCTCGATGAAGCGACCGTTGCGTGCATTACGGCTGTCAGTCACAACAACCTGGTAGAACGGACGCTTTTTAGCGCCGTGACGAGCTAAACGAATAGTTACCATAACATCCTCTTGTGTGAATAAAACAACCGGGCCCCATCGAGGAACGGAGCCCGGGTGTCATATTAAAAGCCCGAAAATTTTACTCATTTTCGGGCAAAAAGCAATCTCAAAAGCGATTAACGCCCTGGAAAACCGGGTGGCATCATGCCTTTCATGCCGCGCATCATCTTCGCCATGCCGCCTTTCTTCATTTTCTTCATCATGCGCTGCATGTCGTCGAACTGTTTCAGAAGGCGGTTAACGTCCTGCACCTGCATGCCGCAACCGGCTGCGATACGGCGTTTACGGGAACCTTTGATGATATCCGGGTTAGCGCGCTCTTTGAGGGTCATCGAGTTGATGATCGCCTCCATACGCACCAGCACCTTGTCATCCATCTGCGCTTTCACGTTGTCAGGGATCTGGCCCATGCCCGGCAGTTTGCCCATCAGGCTGGCCATGCCGCCCATGTTTTTCATCTGACGCAGCTGCTCAAGGAAGTCGGTGAGATCGAAACCGTCACCTTTTTTCAGCTTGCTGGCCAGCTTCTCGGCCTGCGCGCGGTCAACCTTGCTCTCGATATCTTCGATCAGCGACAGCACGTCGCCCATGCCGAGGATACGGGAGGCAATACGATCCGGGTGGAACGGCTCGAGCGCTTCAGTTTTCTCGCCCACACCGAGGAATTTAATCGGCTTACCGGTGATGTGACGAATCGAGAGCGCCGCACCGCCGCGGGCGTCACCGTCCACTTTGGTCAACACTACGCCGGTTAACGGCAGCGCTTCGTTAAACGCTTTCGCGGTATTCGCCGCATCCTGACCGGTCATGGCGTCGACAACGAACAGGGTCTCTACCGGGTTGATAGAGGCATGTACCTGCTTGATCTCGTCCATCATCGCTTCGTCAACGTGCAGACGACCGGCGGTATCCACCAGCAGCACGTCGTAGAATTTCAGCTTCGCTTCTTTCAGCGCCGCGTTAACGATGTCGACAGGCTTCTGCGCCACGTCGGACGGGAAGAAATCTACGCCGACCTGCTCGGCCAGGGTTTCCAGCTGTTTGATCGCCGCCGGGCGATAGACGTCCGCAGAGACCACCAGCACTTTCTTCTTGTGCTTTTCACGCAGGAACTTACCCAGCTTACCGACGCTGGTTGTTTTACCCGCACCCTGCAGGCCCGCCATCAGCACCACGGCCGGCGGCTGAGCCGCCAGGTTAAGCACCTGGTTCTCTTCGCCCATCGCCGAAACCAGTTCATTACGAACGATTTTGACGAACTCCTGACCCGGGGTCAGGCTCTTGTTAACTTCATGACCAACCGCCTTCTCTTTTACGCGGTTGATAAAATCACGAACAACCGGCAACGCGACGTCTGCTTCCAGCAGCGCCATGCGCACTTCGCGCAGCGTTTCCTTGATGTTCTCTTCAGTAAGGCGTCCGCGGCCGCTGATGTTGCGCAGCGTGCGCGACAAACGATCGGTTAAATTATCAAACATTGTCTCTCGCCTGAGTAGAAACGTTGGGCCGCCATGGGCGACACATACACAGAATTTTGCCGGAGTATAACATGAAGGCGCCTTTGTTGTTATGCAACGGTTGGAGCAGGCGTCACGTAACGTTATACTGCTTCTCTTTCTTATTAAGACAACTGTCGATGCCTATATGCCTGTTTTCGCACTGATCGCCCTTGTTGCCTACTCTGTCAGCCTCGCGCTGATCGTTCCTGGCCTGCTGCAAAAAAACAGCGGCTGGCGGCGCATGGCTATTCTTTCCGCGGTAATCGCACTGATTAGCCACGCGTTTGCGCTGGAATCACGCATCATTCCCGGCGACGGCAGCGTGCAAAACCTGAGCGTCCTCAACGTCGGCTCGCTGGTCAGCCTGATGATCTGTACAGTAATGACCATCGTCGCGTCTAAAAATCGCGGCTGGCTGCTGCTGCCGATTGTCTATACCTTCGCGCTGATCAATCTGGCCCTCGCCACCTTTATGCCTAATGAATTCATTACGCATCTGGAAGCCACCCCTGGGATGCTGGTGCATATCGGCCTGTCGCTCTTTGCCTACGCGACGCTGATCATCGCCGCGCTTTACGCCATGCAGCTCGCCTGGATTGACTACCAGCTGAAAAACAAAAAGCTGGTGTTTAACCATGAAATGCCGCCGCTGATGGTCATTGAGCGTAAGATGTTCCACATCACCCAGGTGGGCGTGGTGCTGCTGACGCTGACGCTCTGCACGGGTCTGTTTTACATGAAGAACCTGTTCAGCGTGGAGAATATCGATAAAGCGGTGCTCTCCATCATCGCGTGGTTTGTCTATATTGTCCTGTTATGGGGCCATTATCATGAAGGCTGGCGCGGTCGTCGCGTGGTCTGGTTCAACGTCGCGGGTGCGGGTATTCTCACCCTTGCCTATTTTGGCAGCCGCTTCATACAGCAATTTGCTGGCTAAGTAACAAAAGGAGTTCCCCCTGGAACACATCTCTACCACCACGCTGATCGTTATCCTGATCGTCATGGTGGTCATCTCCGCCTATTTCTCCGGCTCGGAAACCGGCATGATGACCTTAAACCGCTACCGGTTACGTCATCGTGCTAAACAGGGTAACCGTGCCGCCCGTCGCGTTGAAAAACTGCTCCGCAAGCCGGATCGCCTGATAAGCCTGGTGCTCATCGGCAACAACCTTGTCAACATTCTTGCCTCAGCCCTCGGCACTATTGTCGGGATGCGCCTGTACGGCAACGCCGGGGTGGCGATTGCCACCGGCGTGCTGACGTTCGTGGTGCTGGTGTTTGCCGAAGTGCTGCCGAAAACCATCGCCGCGCTTTACCCTGAGAAAGTCGCCTATCCGAGCAGCTTCCTGCTGGCACCGCTGCTGATCCTGATGATGCCGCTGGTCTGGCTACTGAACATGGTGACGCGCGTCCTGATGCGGATGGTGGGGATCAAAGCCGATGTCACCATCAGCAGCGCGCTCAGCAAAGAGGAGCTTCGCACCATCGTGCATGAATCCCGCTCGCAGATCTCCCGACGAAATCAGGACATGCTCCTGTCGGTGCTGGATCTGGAAAAAGTGAGCGTAAATGACATCATGGTGCCGCGTAACGAAATCGTCGGTATCGACATCAATGACGACTGGAAAGCCATCGTTCGCCAGCTGACGCACTCCCCTCACGGGCGCATTGTGCTGTATCGCGACTCGCTGGATGACGCCATCAGCATGCTGCGCGTGCGCGAAGCCTACCGTCTGATGACCGAGAAAAAAGAGTTCACCAAAGAGGTGATGCTGCGCGCCGCCGACGAAATTTACTACGTGCCGGAAGGAACCCCGCTCAGCACGCAGCTGGTGAAATTCCAACGCAACAAGAAGAAGGTCGGCCTGGTGGTCAATGAGTACGGCGATATTCAGGGGCTGGTGACGGTCGAAGATATTCTGGAAGAAATTGTCGGGGACTTTACCACGTCAATGTCGCCTTCCCTCGCGGAAGAGGTCACCCCGCAAAACGACGGCTCGGTGCTGATTGACGGTAGTGCGAACATTCGTGAACTCAACAAAGCCTTTAACTGGCATTTGCCGGAAGATGAGGCTCGAACCATTAACGGGATGATTCTGGAAGCGCTGGAAGAGATCCCGGCGGCGGGCACGCGGGTGCGCATTGAGCAGTACGATATTGATATCCTGGACGTGCAGGACAACATGATTAAGCAGGTGAAAGTCCTGCCCGTAAAACCCCTGCGCGAAAGTATCGCTGAGTAAGGCTGTAGGCCGGGTAAGGCGAAATCGCCACCCGGCACTACGAATGGCAAATTACGCTTTCGCTTTCGCCACGGTCACCATCGCAGCGCGAATGGTACGGCCGTTCAGGGTGTAACCTTTCTGCATCACGCCCAGCACTTTACCGGCTTCCACCTCTTCTGACTCCACCATTGCAATCGCCTGGTGAACGTTTGGATCCAGCGGTACGTCGGTATCGGCAATCACTTCCACACCAAACTTACGCACCACGTCGAGCATGGATTTCAGCGTCAGTTCGATACCTTCGATCATTGCCGCGTTGTCCGGATTCGCTTTGTCAGCCACTTCCAGCGCGCGATCGAGGCTATCAATTACCGGCAGCAGTTCGTTGACGAATTTCTCCAGCGCAAATTTATGCGCCTTCTCAACGTCCTGCTCGGTACGACGACGCAGGTTTTCCATTTCCGCCTTGATGCGCAGAACACCATCGCGTTCGCGATTCTGTGCTTCTACCAGCTGGGCTTCCAGATTCGCAATTTTTTCATCGCGCGGGTCCACCTGCTCAGCAGATGCGTCTGGCTCTACAGCCTCAACTTCATCGTGCTGTTCCGTGATAATTTCTTCAGGGGCTTGCCCCTCAGGCGTTTTCTGTTCTTTACTACTCATGAATTTCTCCGCGTTTTTCTGCATTCATCTCGCTAACTTCGCTTATTATGGGGATCAGTTTCCGGGATTCAAGGGAACAAGACAGATTGTCATCATTCATCAGGCACAAGGACCTCCAGAAAATGAATAATCATTTCAGGTGTATTGGGATAGTCGGGCATCCGCGTCACCCTACCGCACTAACGACACATGAAATGTTGTATCGCTGGTTGTGTAGCAAAGGCTATGAAGTGATGGTCGAGCAGCAGATTGCGCAGGAGCTGCAGCTGAAGAGCGTCAAAACAGGCACGCTGGCGGAAATTGGCCAACAGGCCGATCTCGCCGTGGTGGTGGGCGGCGACGGCAACATGCTCGGCGCGGCCCGCACGCTGGCGCGCTATGACATTAAGGTCATCGGCATCAACCGTGGCAATCTCGGCTTTTTAACCGATCTCGACCCGGACAATGCGCAGCAGCAGCTGGCCGACGTGCTGGAAGGCCACTATATCAGTGAAAAACGCTTTTTACTGGAAGCGCAGGTGTGCCAGCAGGACTGCCAGAAGCGCATCAGCACCGCGATTAACGAGGTGGTTCTTCACCCCGGAAAAGTGGCGCACATGATCGAGTTCGAAGTTTACATCGACGAAATCTTTGCCTTCTCCCAGCGTTCCGACGGGCTGATTATCTCCACTCCGACCGGCTCCACCGCCTACTCGCTTTCTGCCGGCGGCCCGATCCTGACGCCTTCGCTGGATGCCATCACCCTTGTGCCGATGTTTCCGCACACGCTCTCCGCCCGCCCGCTGGTCATCAACGGCGACAGCACGATACGTCTGCGCTTCTCGCACCGCCGTAACGACCTGGAGATCAGCTGCGACAGCCAGATAGCGCTGCCGATCCAGGAAGGTGAAGATGTCCTTATTCGTCGGTGTGATTACCATCTGAATCTGATTCACCCGAAAGATTACAGCTATTTCAACACATTAAGCTCGAAGCTTGGCTGGTCAAAAAAATTGTTCTGATTTTGCATCCAGTACTTTACTGTATATAAAACCAGTTTATACTGTATGAAAACACAGTTATGGTTTTTCATACAGGAAAACAATTATGCTGGCACAACTGACCATCAGCAACTTTGCCATTGTTCGTGAGCTTGAGATCGATTTCCACAGCGGCATGACGGCGATCACCGGGGAAACCGGTGCAGGTAAATCCATTGCCATTGATGCCCTCGGCTTGTGCCTTGGCGGCCGCGCAGAGGGCGATATGGTGCGCATGGGCGCAAACCGTGCCGACCTGTGCGCCCGCTTCTCCCTGAAAGACACCCCTGCAGCCCAGCGCTGGCTGGAGCAAAACCAGCTTGAAGATGGACGTGAGTGTTTACTTCGCCGCGTGATCAGCAGCGATGGTCGTTCACGTGGCTTTATCAACGGCACGGCGGTCCCGCTCTCCCAGCTTCGCGAACTCGGCCAGCTGCTTATCCAGATCCACGGTCAGCACGCGCACCAGCAACTCGTCAAACCTGAACAGCAGAAAGCACTGCTCGATGGCTATGCGGGTGAGTACGCGCTTACTCAACTTATGGCGGAGCACTATCGCCAGTGGCATCAGAGCTGCCGTGAACTTGCCCAGCACCAGCAGCAAAGCCAGGAGCGCGCCGCGCGTGCGGAGCTGCTGGCATACCAGCTTAAAGAGCTGAACGAATTCAATCCGCAGCCGGGTGAGTTTGAGCAAATCGACGAAGAGTACAAGCGTCTGGCAAACAGCGGTCACCTGCTCTCAACCAGCCAGAATGCGCTCAACATGCTGGCGGATGGCGAAGACGTGAACCTGCAGAGCCAGCTGTATAACGTCCGCCAGCTCATTACCGAACTGGTCGGCATGGACAGCAAGCTTTCTGGCGTCCTGGATATGCTGGAAGAAGCGGCGATTCAGATCTCCGAAGCCAGTGACGAACTGCGCCACTACTGTGAACGTCTGGATCTCGACCCGAACCGTCTGTTTGAGCTGGAGCAGCGCATCTCCCGTCAGATTTCACTGGCGCGCAAGCACCACGTCACGCCGGAAGAGCTGCCGGGCTACTATCAGTCTCTGCTGGAAGAACAGCAGCAGCTTGACGATCAGGCTGACTCGCAGGAAACCCTCTCTCTGGCGGTGAACCTGCATCATGAACAGGCGCTGGCGACAGCACAAAAGCTGCATGAAATCCGTCAGCATTACGCCCAGGAGCTAAGCCAGCACATCACCGACAGCATGCACACGCTGGCGATGCCGCACGGCGTCTTCACCATTGATGTTCGCTTTGAAGAGAACCACCTGACGGCGGAAGGTGCAGACCGCATCGAGTTCCGCGTCACCACCAACCCGGGGCAGCCGCTGCAGGCTATCTCCAAAGTGGCATCCGGAGGTGAACTGTCGCGTATTGCACTGGCGATTCAGGTGATTACCGCGCGTAAAATGGAAACCCCGGCGCTGATTTTCGATGAAGTGGATGTCGGCATCAGCGGCCCAACGGCGGCGGTGGTGGGCAAACTGCTGCGCCTGCTAGGCGAATCAACGCAGGTGATGTGTGTCACCCACCTACCGCAGGTCGCGGGCTGTGGCCACCACCACTTTATAGTCAGCAAAGAAACCGACGGCGAAATGACCGAAACGCACATGAAGCCGCTGGATAAACGTGCGCGTCTGCAGGAGCTGGCACGCCTGCTCGGCGGCAGCGAAGTCACGCGTAACACGCTCGCGAACGCGAAAGAACTGCTGGCGGCATAAACTTTTTCGGGATCTCAGGGTCATACAGAACAACAAAAACGCCGCCAGACCGGTTTCAAAGTGGGGCAAGGTCTATTATCATCGGCATATTACATATGAGCCGCGTTCTGCTCGGGCCCGAAAAGGAATCAAATCACTATGCGTTGTAAAATGCTGACCGCTGCCGCAGCGGTTCTTCTGATGTTGACCGCAGGCTGTTCCACTCTGGAGAAAGTGGTTTACCGTCCTGACATCAACCAGGGGAACTACCTTACCCCTAACGATGTGTCCAAAATCCGTGTGGGGATGACACAACAGCAGGTCGCTTATACACTGGGAACCCCGATGATGTCCGATCCGTTCGGCACTAACACCTGGTTCTATGTATTCCGTCAGAAGCCGGGCCACGAAGATGCGACCCAGCAGACCCTGACGCTGACCTTCAGCAGCGCTGGTGTGTTGACCAACATCGACAACAAGCCTGCCCTGACCAAATAATCAGAAGTCAGAAATGCAAAAAGGTGCTCATTGAGCACCTTTTTTGTTTTTCTTTTATCCCCTCGCCCCTTTGGGGAGAGGGTCAGGGTGAGGGGAAAACACGCTACTTACCCGCTTTCTCCGCACGCTGGCGTCGCAGCTCTTTCGGATCGGCAATCAGCGGACGATAAATCTCCACCCGATCGCCCTCTTTCAGCACATCACCCAGCTTCACCGGACGGCTATAAATCCCGACCTTATTTTTCGCCAGGTCGATATCGCTGCGAAGTTCGAGGATGCCGGAAGCGCGGATAGCTGCCTCAACGGTTGCCCCCTCTTCCAGCGTCACGCGCTGCAGATACTGCTTCTCCGGCAGCGCGTAGACCACTTCTACAGCAATCTTATGCGACACTGTAAACCTCTTTGGCGCGGGTGGTGAACGCCTGAACCATATTCGAAGCCAGCTCTTTAAAGATGCGGCCAAACGCCAGCTCAATCAGCTTATTGGTAAATTCAAAGTCCAGCTGGAACTCGATGCGACAGGCGTCAGCGCTCAGCGGCGTAAACTTCCAGCCCCCCATCAGGGTTTTAAACGGACCATCCACCAGATGCATCAAAATACTCTGATTGCTGGTCAGCGTATTGCGGGTGGTGAACGTCTTGCTGATCCCCGCTTTGGAGACGTCCACCGCCGCGGTCATCTGCGTCGGGCCGGACTCCAGAACGCGGCTCCCGGTGCATCCCGGAATAAATTCTGGATAAGACTGAACATCGTTCACTAACTGATACATTTGTTCCGCGCTGTAAGGCACAAGCGCAGTACGGCTAATCTGAGGCATAGCATTTCCCATGGTCACACAACGGACAAATAATAACATTTATCACCTGTTAAAAAAACGCTAAGCCTCATCTCGTGCTAAGATAGCGCGTTAGACCTCACAGGACGCAATGAGGTGACTTTTTGAAATCAGATTACCGACGGCTTTACGACACTTATGACGAAGAAAAAAGCACATAAACCAGGCTCGGCGACCATTGCGCTCAACAAGCGTGCTCGCCACGAGTATTTCATTGAAGAAGAATTCGAAGCTGGCCTTGCGTTGCAGGGCTGGGAAGTAAAATCGCTGCGCGCCGGGAAAGCCAACATCGGCGATAGCTACGTGATCCTGAAAGATGGCGAAGCCTTCCTGTTCGGCGCGAACTTTACGCCGCTGACCGTCGCCTCCTCACACTACGTGTGTGACCCAACGCGCACCCGCAAACTGCTGCTGAACAAGCGTGAACTGGAGTCCCTCTACGGACGAATCAACCGTGAAGGTTTCACCGTGGTCGCCCTGTCGCTGTACTGGAAAAACGCCTGGTGCAAAGTGAAAGTTGGCGTCGCGAAAGGTAAAAAACAGCACGACAAACGTACTGACCTGAAAGAGCGCGAGTGGCAGTTGGACAAAGCGCGCATTATGAAAAACGCAGGACGTTGATTCTGCACACTTATTGTACTATTCAATAAGTTAGCGTTCCGGGCTGGTATCCAGGAAGTGAAATCTGGTATACTCAGTTCAACACTATTGGGGCTGATTCTGGATTCGACGGGATTTGCGAAACCCAAGGTGCATGCCGAGGGGCGGTTTGCCTCGTTAAAAGCCGCAAAAAAATAGTCGCAAACGACGAAAACTACGCTTTAGCAGCTTAATAACCTGCTCTGAGCCCTCTCTCCCTAGCTTCCGCTCTTAAGACGGGGATCAAAGAGAGGTCAAACCCAAAAGAGATCGCGTGGAAGCCCTGCCTGGGGTTGAAGCGTTAAAACTAATCAGGCTAGTTCGTTAGTGGCGTGTCTGTCCGCAGCTGGCGTGCGAATGTAAAGACAAACTAAGCATGTAGTACCGAGGATGTAGAAATTTCGGACGCGGGTTCAACTCCCGCCAGCTCCACCAAAATTCTCCATCGGTGATTACCAGAGTCATCCGATGAAGTCCTAAGAGCCCGCACGGCACAAGCCCTGCGGGCTTTTTTGTGCCTTCAATTTGTCCCGCGAAGTCCGAAGAGAACTAATTAAATCCGAACCTTTTAGGCCCATTGATAGGCCCAACGAAAAGCTCTATTGTTTTCGTTGGGCCTAAACGCATGGAGACTCCCCCATGGCAAGAAAAACCAAGCCGTTAACCGATACGGAAATCAAAGCCGCCAAACCTAAAGCTACCGATTACCAGCTGTATGATGGTGACGGGCTTACTCTATTAATCAAGTCCAGTGGTAGTAAGCTCTGGCAGTTCCGTTACTATCGGCCTCTGACCAAGCAGCGAACCAAACAGAGCTTCGGTGCATACCCTGCCATATCCCTTTCTGATGCGCGTAAACTCAGAGCTGAATCTCGAGTTTTGTTGGCGAAAGACATTGATCCTCAGGAACATCAGAAAGAACAGGTAAGAAATTCTCAAGAGGCTAAAACCAACACTTTCTTGCTAGTTGCCCAGCGTTGGTGGAATGTGAAGAAAGCCAGCGTAACAGAAGGCTATGCCGACGATATCTGGCGCTCACTTGAGAGAGATATTTTTCCAGCAATCGGTGATATCAGTGTCACTGAGATTAAGGCCCATACTCTGGTTAAAGCAGTGCAGCCGGTCCAGGCCAGAGGTGCATTAGAGACAGTCCGACGCCTTTGTCAGCGTATTAACGAAGTCATGATTTATGCGCAGAACACAGGCCTGATTGATGCAGTTCCCAGTGTAAATATCGGAAAAGCGTTCGAGAAACCGCAAAAGAAAAACATGCCGAGTATCCGTCCGGATCAGCTTCCACAGTTAATGCAAACAATGCGTACAGCAAGTATCAGTGTGTCAACGCGGTGCTTGTTCATGTGGCAGCTTCTCACCATTACCCGCCCTGCCGAAGCTGCTGAGGCTCGATGGGATGAGATCGATTTCAATGCTAGCGAATGGAAAATTCCTGCAGCTCGAATGAAGATGAACCGGGACCATACGGTTCCACTATCCAATGAGGCTCTCTCTATTCTGGAAATGATGAAGTCACTCAGTGGTGGCCGTGAATTTATCTTTCCCAGTCGCATCAAACCAACCCAGCCAATGAACAGCCAAACAGTTAATGCCGCACTGAAGCGTGCTGGCTTAGGAGGCGTACTCGTTTCACACGGCTTACGTTCTATCGCCAGTACAGCACTCAATGAGAAAGGATTTCCGCCTGATGTCATTGAAGCAGCACTGGCTCATGTGGACAAAAATGAGGTTCGTCGCGCTTACAACCGCAGTGATTACCTTGAGCAACGTCGTCCGATGATGCAGTGGTGGGCTTACTTTGTGAAAAAGGCAGATAGTGGCAGACTCACTGACGTTGAATTAACAACATTAAAGCTAACTGGATAAGACCAATTCTTAATCCACACAAGCGAAAAACAGGAGTGTGCGGTAATGGCGCAATCCAGTTATATAAAGTCTAACTCCCTAGGCTTCACGTATGATTCGACCGGACAGCATTGACTCATACTACGCTGAATAAATCCTAAGGAGCCTGCCATTGGTACGTATGCTTACAAACACTCGTATGCTAAATCAGGGGATAATATTGTTTACCATTGAGACTGCACGTGAAGAGGCGAATAGGTTTCGAAAGATACTCGAAACATGTGATCCGTCAACAACCTACCTTGTACCTCACGGCTTCCCGGTAATGAGTTGCAAGCTTTGCTCAATGTTACTTTCCTTCCACTTTCTGCAATTATGGCCCGAACTGGAATTGAAAGGGGTCACTGGAGTCACCGGTAAAAATGGCGCAATAACTCACTTCTGGCTGGAAGTGGAAAATTACGTTATTGATATCACCGGAGATCAATACAACATCATCAACGCCAGTATGACCTGCTCCCCGTTGATTAGTACACCCCGATGTTAGTAATGTCTTCATAAGCCACATGAGGACATCCCCATGAAGAAGCGTTTTTCCGACGAACAGATCATCAGTATTCTCCGCGAAGCCGAAGCTGGGGTACCCGCCCGTGAACTCTGCCGCAAGCATGCCATTTCCGATGCCACGTTTTACACCTGGCGTAAGAAGTATGGCGGTATGGAGGTGCCTGAAGTTAAGCGCCTGAAGTCGCTTGAGGAAGAGAACGCCAGACTCAAGAAGCTGCTTGCCGAAGCCATGCTGGATAAAGAGGCGCTTCAGGTGGCTCTTGGGCGAAAGTACTGACGACAGACCAGAAGCGGGAAGCCGTGATGTTGATGTGTGATGCGACCGGTCTGTCGCAACGTCGTGCCTGCAGGCTTACAGGTTTATCCCTGTCGACCTGCCGCTATGAGGCTCACCGTCCGGCTGCTGATGCGCATTTATCAGGGCGCATCACTGAGCTGGCACTGGAGCGCAGGCGTTTTGGCTACCGTCGTATTTGGCAGTTGCTGCGCCGTGAAGGGCTTCATGTTAATCATAAGCGCGTGTACCGGCTTTATCACCTCAGTGGCCTGGGCGTAAAACGCAGAAGACGTCGTAAAGGGCTGGCAACAGAACGTCTGCCGCTGCTCCGTCCGGCGGCGCCCAATCTGACCTGGTCGATGGATTTCGTCATGGACGCACTTTCCACCGGTCGCAGGATCAAGTGTCTTACCTGCGTCGATGATTTCACAAAGGAATGCCTGACGGTCACTGTTGCCTTTGGGATTTCAGGCGTTCAGGTCACGCGTATTCTGGACAGCATTGCACTGTTTCGAGGCTATCCGGCGACGATAAGAACTGACCAGGGGCCGGAGTTCACTTGCCGTGCACTGGATCAATGGGCCTTTGAGCATGGTGTTGAGTTGCGCTTAATCCAGCCGGGCAAGCCAACGCAGAACGGATTTATTGAGAGCTTTAACGGACGATTTCGCGATGAATGTTTGAATGAGCACTGGTTCAGCGATATCGTTCATGCCAGGAAAATTATTAATGACTGGCGGCAGGATTATAACGAATGCCGCCCGCACTCCACGCTGAATTATCAGACACCGTCTGAATTTGCAGCGGGCTGGAGAAAGGGTCATTCTGAGAATGAAGATTCCGACGTTACTAACTGAGTGTTGTATCTAATCGTGGGGGCAGGTCATTGGGACTAATCATAGAGGCTAATCCAACATCCAATGTTTATATTGCGCGGTTAAAGTCGCATGCTGAGCACCCAATCTTCCGGTGGCATCCACCTGATGAATCTGTACTTGATAACGGTGCGGAAGCCAATCTTTATGGCTTGCGGCGTGGGCCGGTACGAGTGCTTGTGAATACCGACGATCCCGGTATTATGCCGACTACACTACGCACAGAATTCCTATTGTTACGTGAAGCTGCACTGGAGTTGAAGGTTGGCCGCACTGTAGCCGAACGCTGGCTGGAAACACTGCGACAGTACAGTCTTGAGCAATTTCATCGCAACCACCGGCAAGTATTTGAGCCAATTTAATTAGTGAGAGCATGTTGCCAAAAAAATTTTTAAATTGACTATGTCTAGTGACTCTAAGTCTTCGCGAAAATATGCAATTTATATTATTCGGCGCACTCCTCTATCAAAGCAAATACTAAACTTTTAAAAATATTCAAATATATATTATTTCTCTGAACATAACGGCAGAACTTCACTGTTCTGCCGTTTTTTTATTCTATATTTTAAAGGAGTTGCGATGAAAAATTCTGACGGCCTGCTGCCCATGCAGAACTCGCTTTCTGGTCTGCCCCAGTGGGTATCTGAACGCATTCTGCAGCAGATAAATCAGTTAACCCACTACGAGCCTGTAATAGGCATTATGGGGAAAACCGGCGCGGGTAAGAGCAGCTTGTGCAATGCCCTGTTTGCCGGGGAGGTGTCGCCAGTCAATGATATTACAGCCTGCACACGCGAGCCCTTGTGCTTTCGCCTGCAGCTGGGAAAGCGCTATATGACCATCGTGGACCTGCCCGGAGTGGGCGAAAGTGGCGTTCGCGATAGCGAGTATGCCACGCTGTACCGTGAACAACTTCCCCGGCTCGACTTGATACTGTGGCTGATTAAGGCCGATGACCGGGCACTGGCGGTGGATGAATATTTTTACCGACAGGTGATAGGTGAGGCATACCGGCATAAGATGCTATTTGTTATCAGTCAGGCAGATAAAGCTGAACCCACCAGCGGTGGTGATAAATTATCCACTGAACAGAAACAAAACATCAGCCGCAAAATCGGCCTGTTACATGAGCTATTCCAACCTGTAAACCCTGTCTGTGCGGTGTCGGTACGTTTGCAGTGGGGGCTGCGGGTGATGTCTGAACGGATGATCCGTTGCTTACCACGTGAGGCCAGCAGTCCGGTGGCAGTACAGCTTAGTGCTCCGCTTCGTACCAATGCCGTTAATAAAAAAGCGCGTGACGATTTTGGTGAAACGGTCGGCTCGGTACTGGACACAATAAGTTCCATGCCACTGATACCACCCCCAATACGGGCAATCATTCAGGCTGCACGCGACACCGTGGTATCGGTCGCTCGTGCCGTCTGGAATTTCTTCTTCTGAACACTTACCCCCTCTAACCCGTAGTTTCCTGAGCCCTGCCGCGATTGAGCGGCAGGGCTTTTCTGTCTTTATTTTCCCATCATGAGGAGTCTGCTTATGACACGTCTGGCTTCGCGCTTTGGCGCATCAAATCTTATCCGTCGTGACCGTCCGTTAACCCGCGAAGAGCTATTTCGTGTAGTGCCCAGTGTTTTCAGCGAGGACAAACACGAATCCCGCAGTGAACGATACACATATATACCCACCATATCCCTGCTGGATAGTCTGCAGTGCGAAGGCTTTCAGCCCTTCTTTGCCTGTCAGACCAGAGTGCGTGACCCAGGTCGCCGCGAGCACACAAAGCACATGCTGCGCCTGCGTCGGGAGGGGCAGATTACCGGTAAGCAGGTGCCGGAAATTATTCTGCTCAATTCTCACGATGGCTCCAGTTCGTATCAGATGCTACCGGGACTATTCCGTGCGGTATGCCAGAACGGGCTTGTCTGCGGTGAGTCGTTTGGCGAGGTGCGTGTGCCGCACAAAGGAGATGTCGTGAGTCAGGTGATTGAGGGGGCGTATGAAGTGCTGGGTATTTTTGACCGTGTGGAAGAGAAGCGGGATGCCATGCAGTCGCTGATGCTGCCGCCACCTGCACAACAGGCTCTGGCACAGGCTGCACTGACGTACCGTTTCGGTGAGGACCACCAGCCAGTGACAGCACCTCAGATACTCTCCCCACGCCGCTGGCAGGATGAGAGCAATGATCTGTGGACCACATATCAGCGTATTCAAGAGAACCTGATTAAGGGCGGGCTCAGTGGTCGGAGTGCGAAAGGCGGGCGAACGCATACCCGCGCCGTGCGTGGTATCGACGGAGATGTGAAGCTCAACCGGGCTCTCTGGGTGATGGCTGAAGCGATGCTGAGTGGGTTTCAGTCCTGAGCTTGTTATCAGCATGTTAGGAAAGGACACTCCCTGTCCGTTTTACCTCCACTGGATTGAGTGTTTTTTCACCGTATTTCACGATATGCCGCGTCGGGCCTGCTTCCGGTGGCAGATAAAAAATAGTTCATTCCATGTCCATACCCTGTCCGCCCCCCTCTTTAGAATCATTTCATATTCAGTCAGTTAACTATTACGGAGATTTAAGATGACACAGGCAGAGCGCCGTCATGATCGGCTGGCTGTCAGGCTGTCACTGATAATCAGCCGCCTGGTTGCAGGTGAAACGCTGAACATGGCGCGGCTGGCTGCAGAGTTTGGTGTGTCAGTCCGTACCCTGCGACGGGATTTTCGCGAACGGCTGATGTACCTCGACCTTGAGTATCGACGGGGGCAATGCCGCCTGCGCAGCACCGGTGGGGGCGTACAGGGGGAGCTGGATGCGCTGACCTTCGCACACCGGGCCGGACTGGCCGATATTTTTCCGGGGCTGGACCGGCGTCTGGCGGGCATGCTGCTCACTGCAGGAGGGATGCCGTGTCTGGTATGGCAGCCGCCACAGTCTGTGTCACCGGCCATCTCACTGGTGTTCTACCGTCTTGTTAGTGCCATTACCGCCTGCCAGCGGGTACTGCTGCTGGCCGAGGGAGAGCGCTGTGACGGGCTGGCTCCGTACCGCCTGATATCACTCGACGGCTGCTGGTACCTCACCGGTGAACTTAACGGGCATATCACTGTGCACCCTCTGGCGACAATCCATGCGGTGACAGTCCTGAACACCACTTTTACCCCGCGAGAACGTCTCAGCCAGTTAACCACACAGGTGGGCTTTATCCGGGCTCTACCGCACTTCAGCTGTATTCGCGAAATCCTGTCTCCTGGGCCCTCTGAGGAGGAGCAGGGCAACACACTGATTTAATTACCTCTGTTAAGAAGGAAAAACAATGACCTGGCATTACGAGAAAAATGGCATACGTCACGACAATGTGACCGAAGACGACATCACTGGCCTGATTAAGCGCGGTGAACTCACTGCTGCCACGCTGGTGTGGCGACAGGGCATGCCGGACTGGCAACCGGTCTCCGCCACCCCGCTGGCTTCTGCGCTGCTCCACAGCACCACACCACCAGCGCTGCCGGGGAGTCGCATTCCGGGCGGAGTGGTATGGACGCTGGCATTTGCTCCTTTCATTGGTTATGCGCTCGAGCTGTGGACGGCAGGGCTGAACGGAATGTCTTTTGACGAGGCATATGAGGCCGTCTCGGGCGGGCAGTACTGGTTTATCACGCTGCTGCTCAATATCACACTGGGGTATCTCGATGAACGACGCATGCGTAAGGCCGGAGTGGACACCACCACGTTCGGCAAGCTGGCCTGGCTGGTGCCGTTCTATCTGTGGCGGCGGGCGAAAACTCTCGGTCATAAACCGGCTTACTTCTGGGTATGGCTTTTGATGCTGGGCCTGACCGTCTGGGCCTGAATGACTACTACCTGATTCTTTCTCTGTTAAGGACCAACGTAATGAAAACACTGATTAAAATACTGGGTATTACCGGGAGCCTTCTGCTCTGTGCGGGCGCTCAGGCTCAGCCTTATAACCGGACGCTACCTGCAGTCGTCAATGACAACAACGGGAATATTTTCTGGTGTGATGCGCATCGACAGGTTACCGGAAAATGCGAAGCCATGTCTGTTGACCGTCAGGGCGGGATGGTCACGGTGCGTTCAGCACCCTTTAAAGACTGCGAAGGCGGCCTGTGGGGCTGGATAACTATCATGCACAACGATGTGTCGAAGGGATTCACCATTACTCCGGATAAGAAATTCGGTCTCACCGTAAAAGATCTGTGCCGTCCGGGCACGGTAGTGACCTTTAAGCCCAACCAGAAGAAGCCGGAATATGACGACCTGGTGGCGCTGTACCAGGGCAAAGAGCTGTTTCGCTACCGGCGTTTCTGAGAACACCCGATATCAATCTCTCATTTTGCCCGACAGCGGGCTGGATTAATTCAGGAAGAAAACCATGCTGAAAATGATGACCTCTGCTGTACCCGCCCTCATTCTGTCACTTGCTGCCTACAGTGCCGGTGCCGCTCAGCTTCCGGCAAGTCTGATGGATAAAGATAATCCCGGTCAGGAGTACTGGTGCCAGGGAAACGACATCAATACGTCCATGTGCTCACTGACCGGTGTCAGCGACGACCATAAATTTGCCCTGATTCAGGACCTGCCGGGCCCGGCCTGTGAGGACTTAAGCTTCGGGGTTATCGACCTGGTGCGCCAGACCGGTGTCAATATTCCTTACGATGGTGGTGACTGTAAGGGCGATGTGCAGGCCGGGTTTGTGCGTGGCCCGAAAGATAATGCTCTGTATGTGAAGATTGTCCGGGGCAGTAAAACCCTGCGGCTGTATAAGGTACAAACCGGTTACTGATAATCCCCCCACACCTGCATACTCCCACAGCCCCTGACGCGTCTGCGTCAGGGGCTTTTGCTTTTAAGGTACACCGAATGCCTGAATCTCAATTACTGCCGTCGGGTTCATTCACTCGCCAGCAGGCCGAAGCTGTTACCCGCCGCTATCACAACATCGCCATTGAAGACGACCAGGGCAGTCACTTCCGTCTGATAGTTCGCGACCCCGAAGGCCGGATGGTCTGGCGGGCGTGGAACTTTGAACCGGATGCCGGTGAAGGGCTTAACCGTTATATCCGACAGTACGGCATCCTCAGAACATCCTCCTCCTGACCACACCCATTCATCATCCCTGCAAGTCCTTTATTTCCCATACGCCAGCCATCGTCGCTGGCGTTTTTATTGACGGAGAATATCCATGACGACACAAACGCAATGCGAATTGATGTCCGCTAATGAACCTCAATTTGACCTCACTGCAACACCAGTACCTGACGAACAGCGCCTCGATTTCTGGCCGCTTTACTTTGGCGCTATCCCGCAATGGGTAACGCTGGAACCCCGTATTTTCGCCTGGATGGACCGCTTCTGTGATGAGTACAGCGGTGGTATCTGGTCCTTTTATACGCTCAGCAATGGCGGCGCGTTTATGGCCCCTGACGCTGACGATAACTGGCATATGTTCAACAGCATGAACGGCAATGGTACCCAAATGAGTGCAGAAGCCTCAGGTATCGCTGTCTGCCTGATTGAATACAGCCATCACGCCTGTCGCACCGAATGCGATGCCATGACGGAGCACTATTACCGCCTGCGGGATTACGCCCTGCAGCACCCTGAATCCAGCGCCATTCTGCGCATTATTGATTAAGGATACTTATGATGGAACAGTCAATTATCCCACTAACTCCGGCACTACCACTAACCGCACAACGCACGGTAAAACGCGCCTTGACGCTACTTGACCGACACCTACGCGAAACAGGCGTGGCATTCACTTCCACTCAGGCTGCCCGTGACTGGCTGAAACTGAAAATGGCGGGACTGGAGCGCGAAGAGTTTATGGTGCTGTATCTGAATCAGCAGAACCAATTGATTGCCCATGAAACCCTGTTTGCCGGTTCCATCAGCAGCACCGAGGTACATCCCCGTGAGGTGGTCAAACGCGCCCTGTATTTCAATGCAGCAGCAGTGATACTGGCGCATAACCACCCCTCCGGCGATACCACGCCCAGCCAGGCAGATAAGACCATAACGCAGCGTCTGGTGCAGGCGCTTCAGCTCGTTGATATCCGTGTGCCTGACCACCTTATCGTCGGTGGTACGCAGATATTGTCGTTCGCTGAGCATGGTCTGCTTTGAGGTATTACATGAAAATTATCAGTAAACTCCGGGCGATGACAATTTACCGTCAGCATCCGGCCTCACGCATTTTTCGATACTGCACCGGCAGATACCAGTGGCACGGCAGTGTCTGTCATTACACCGGTAAGGTAGTTCCTGACATTCCCGGCGTGCTGGCGGTATACGCCGAACGCCGCCAGGACTGCAACGGGCCCTATGCCTGTCTGATGAGTATCACTCTGAACTGACAATAAAGGTGGTTATAAATGAGCAACATTACATGGGGCCTGCAGCGGGATACCACGCCGCGTCTGGGAGCCCGTCTGGTACAGGAGGGGAACCAACTGCATTATCTGGCTGACCGGGCCAGTATCACCGGTAAGTTTAGTGATGCCGAATGTTTTAAGCTGGATGTGGCATTTCCGCATTTTATCAGTCAGATGGAATCGATGCTGACCACTGGTGAAATGAATCCCCGCCATGCCCGCTGTGTCACCCTGTACCACAACGGTTTCACCTGCGAAGCCGATACCCTTGGTAGTTGCGGCTACGTATACATCGCCATTTATCCCACTCAACGCTAACAAATTTCACGAGAGCAAGCATGAAAACTCTACCTGCTACAATTTCGCGGGCGGCGAAGCCCTGTCTGTCGCCCGTTGCAGTCTGGCAAATGTTACTTACTCGTCTGCTTGAGCAGCACTATGGCCTAATGCTAAGCGACACACCTTTTAGCGATGAAACCGTTATAAAGGAGCATATCGATGCCGGTATCACTCTGGCTAATGCTGTTAATTTTCTGGTGGAAAAATACGAACTGGTTCGTATCGACCGAAAGGGATTTTCGTGGCAAGAACAAACCCCGTATCTTTCCGTAGTGGATATTCTGCGAGCAAGGCGCTCTAGCGGCTTGCTAAAAACTAACGTGAAATAAACGCTTAAATACAGAGCAGACTAAAGGAAAGCAAAATGCTAATCTCACAGACGAAGAAACTTCTGCTGTACCCTCCCCTCCCCCGAAAAAAACCTGACATTTTCTTTTAGGACCAACAATGGGACCAAAGTGAAAATTGAACTGAACATTACCAGCCATTAAACAATAAGTTATAGCACCAATTCAGACTCCGCCAGCCCACCACTTTTTAGTTGTTTGAAGTACAATGAAGTCTACTAAGCCCGCACAGCACAAGCTCTGCGGGCTTTTTTACGTCTATTGTCGTCCAGTGAAAATTGCTGAGAACTATAAGTTATGGCACCCTGAATGGGACCCTCTAAGATGGGTCCAAAAACCGAGGGTCCCAAATGGCAAAAATCGCTAAGAAACTCACTGACACTGAAATCAAAAGCACCAAGCCAGCCGATAAAGAAATCAACTTGTTCGACGGGGATGGTTTGATTCTACGAATCGCTCCTTTGGCGAAAGGTGGCAAGAAAAATTGGTATTTCAGGTATGCAGTACCAGTAAGCAAGAAAAGAACAAAAATGAGCCTTGGGACCTATCCTCACCTTACACTGGCAAGAGCCAGAGCCTTACGAGATGAATACCTTTCCTTGCTTGCCAATGGCATTGATCCTCAAGTCCATAACAACGATAAAGCTAATGCCTTAAAGAATGCTACTGAACACACTCTCCAAGCCGTGACAAGGAAATGGTTAGATGAGAAGGTAAAGACCTCAGGTATCTCTCTGGATCATGCTAACGACATCTGGCGAAGCCTGGAGAGAAATATCTTTCCCGGATTGGGTAATGTTCCTATCAATGAGATCCGGCCTAAACTCTTAAAGCAACATCTTGACCCAATTGAGCAACGAGGAGTCCTCGAAACTTTACGGCGAATCATTTCTCGATTAAATGAAATTTTCCGTTACGCAGCAACTGAGGAACTTATCGAATTCAATCCGGCTGACAACCTTGGGCAACGGTTCAGTAAGCCTAAAAAGCAGAACATGCCTGCATTACCCCCTTCCGAACTCCCCCGCTTCCTGGTTGCTCTAAACAATGCTTCTATCCGTTTAGAAACACGATTATTGATTGAATGGCAGCTTCTAACATGGGTTCGTCCAGGCGAAGCAGTTCGTGCAAGATGGTCTGATATTAATATAGAAACCGGCGGTAATGACTCCAAATTATTGATAGTGTTTTATGTTCAGATAATGCCCGATGACTTTATCATGCAGCTCCACCGATTTTGAGAACGACAGCGACTTCCGTCCCAGCCGTGCCAGGTGCTGCCTCAGATTCAGGTTATGCCGCTCAATTCGCTGCGTATATCGCTTGCTGATTACGTGCAGCTTTCCCTTCAGGCGGGATTCATACAGCGGCCAGCCATCCGTCATCCATATCACCACGTCAAAGGGTGACAGCAGGCTCATAAGACGCCCCAGCGTCGCCATAGTGCGTTCACCGAATACGTGCGCAACAACCGTCTTCCGGAGCCTGTCATACGCGTAAAACAGCCAGCGCTGGCGCGATTTAGCCCCGACGTAGCCCCACTGTTCGTCCATTTCCGCGCAGACGATGACGTCACTGCCCGGCTGTATGCGCGAGGTTACCGACTGCGGCCTGAGTTTTTTAAGTGACGTAAAATCGTGTTGAGGCCAACGCCCATAATGCGGGCGGTTGCCCGGCATCCAACGCCATTCATGGCCATATCAATGATTTTCTGGTGCGTACCGGGTTGAGAGGCGGTGTATGTGAACTGTAACTGCCATGTTTTACGGCAGTGAGAGCAGAGATAGCGCTGATGTCCGGCAGTACTTTTACCGTTACGCACCACCCCGTCAGTAGCTGAACAGGAGGGACAGCTGATAGAAACAGAAGCCACTGGAGCACCTCAAAAACACCATCATACACTAAATCAGTAAGTTGGCAGCATCACCAATTCATTGTTGAGGTAAATTCAATAAACCGGTCAAAACGTGCGTCTGTGCAACCTTTTTCTTATGTTTTCCCGCTTTTTATCGCTTCTGGCTGCATTATGCTTATGTCTGACGAAGCCTTACTGCATGCGGCTTTCGACAAAGAGTCAGAACTGTGATCGGCTTCAAATGCGTTGTAACGACGCTGTTAAAATATGTTCAAAACTGATGGCTGAAGAGAGTGAGATATGAATTCCATCTTTACCGAAGAGAACCTGCTGGCCTTTACTACCGCCGCTCGCTTCGGCAGCTTCAGCAAAGCCGCCGCCGAGCTGGGCGTGACGACCTCTGCCATCAGTTACACCATTAAGCGCATGGAGACCGGGCTGGACGTGGTGCTGTTCGTCCGCAGCACGCGCAGCATCGAGCTGACCGAGTCCGGATTTTACTTTTACCGTAAGGCCACCGACCTGCTGAACGACTTTCACGCCATCAAGCGCGGGATTGATACCATCTCTCAGGGCATTGAGGCGCGGGTGCGCATCTGTATCAACCAGCTTTTGTATACCCCACGCCATACGGCGCGGCTGCTGCAGGTGCTAAAAAAGCAGTTTCCCACCTGTCAGATCACCGTGACCACCGAGGTCTACAACGGCGTCTGGGATTCGATCATCAACAACCAGGCCAACATCGCGATTGGCGCGCCGGACACGCTGCTGGACGGCGGCGGGATTGATTACACCGAGATCGGCGCCATCCGCTGGGTCTTTGCCATCGCGCCGGAACACCCGCTGGCGTTCACCCCGGAGCCAATAGCGGAAAGCCAGCTGCGCCTGTATCCCAACATCATGGTGGAAGATACCGCGCATACCATTAACAAAAAGGTTGGCTGGCTGCTGCACGGGCAGGAGGCAATTCTGGTCCCGGACTTTAACACCAAATGTCAGTGTCAGATCCTGGGCGAAGGGATTGGCTTTTTGCCGGAATACATGGCCCGCGAGGCGGTCGAAGCGGGGCTGCTGGTCACCCGACGGATTAATAACCCGCGTCAGGATTCGCGCATGCTGCTCGCCACGCAGCATGCCGCAACCGGCCAGGTCACGCGGTGGATCAAGCAGCAGTTTGGTCCAGCGGGGGTACTGACCGATATCTATAGCGATTTACTCTGGCGCGCCTAGCTTTTGCTCTGTACCCAAAACGCGTGAATGAGGCCGGGGAAGTAGCCCAGCAGCGTCAGAAGAATGTTGATAATAAACGCCCAGCCAAACCCTTTACCCAACAGCACGCCCAGCGGCGGTATGAGGATCGTAAAAACAATACGCCAAAATCCCATATAAACACTCCGTTCAATCTAATCCATTGAAAATAATAAAGAGAACGCTGTAAGCATAGCCAGTTTATTCATCTGTACCAGTTCCGGGCCTCGCGTTTACCCTCTTTTACGCTTTTGACGCTGGTTTAATGCATCGAATTAGTTTAGCATTCACTTAATTAAGTAAATACTAAACTATTATGACAGAACTCGAACAGCTTCAGGCCAGCGCCGGGCAGGCCGCCACACTCTTAAAAGCGATGAGCAACCCGCGTCGGCTGCTGATCCTCTGCACCCTGTGCGGAGCGCCCGGCACCAGCGCGGGGGAGCTTGCGCGAGCCACGGGGCTAAGTCCTTCCGCCACGTCGCAGCATCTGGCGCGCATGCGTGAGGAAGGGCTTATCGACAGCACTCGCGACGCGCAGCGCATTCTCTATTCCATTAAAAACGATGCGGTACATCAGCTTATCAGCACCCTGAAAACCCTTTATTGCCCGTAAGGAGTCGCCATGTCACTTCCTCTTCTTTCACCGCGCCAGGCGAATGCCCGCGTCGCTGAAGGCGCAAAACTGATTGATATTCGTGATGCCGATGAGTACGCCCGCGAGCATATTCCCGCCGCGCGGTCCGTGCCGCTGGATACCTTACCCGGCGCACTTAACGCGCAGGCGGGCGATACGGTGATTTTTCACTGCCAGTCCGGCGCACGGACGTCGGGGAATGCCGACCGCCTTGCTCAGGCCGCCGCGCCCGCAGAGGCATTTGTGGTCGAGGGGGGCATTCAGGGCTGGAAGCAGGCCGGACTGCCGACCGTCGAAGACAAATCCCAGCCGCTACCGCTGATGCGTCAGGTGCAAATTGCCGCCGGGCTGTTGATACTCTGCGGCGTGGTGCTGGGCTATAGCGTCTCCAGCGGCTTTTTCCTGCTCAGCGGTTTTGTCGGAGCCGGGCTGCTGTTCGCCGGTGTGACGGGCTTTTGCGGCATGGCGCGACTGCTCAAGGTGATGCCCTGGAACCGGCGTACCTCATAAGCAGTAATCGGTGAAATACGCTGTACCCGGCGTCATGCGTGGGCTAAGGTGAAGATCGCTAAAACGATGAGGAGGTAATATGTTTTCTGTCGGTGATTATGTGCAACCGCGTAAAGGCGGCCCGAAACTGAAAGTGCTCGAAGTAAACGGTGACAGCATTGTGGCGGTCCAGGCCAGCAATGAGCAAGGCGAGAAATATACGCTGAAAGCCGCCGATGTAGCGCCTTATACCGAAGAAGGCGATTTCGGCGTCTGCTGAACAGCTAGCCGGGCGGCGTGTTCCGCCCGGCTCATTCGTTAGATCAGAAAATCATCCAGTGATTTACCGTCTGCCAGCGCGCTGGCGATAGGCTTCGGCGTGCGGCCCTGGCCGGTCCACGTTTTCTCTTCGCCGTTCTGGTCAATAAAGCGATATTTTGCTTCACGCGGCTTACGCTTTTTCGCTGGCTTACCCGTCTGCGCCAGTTCAGAACCCAGCAGGTCAGTCGGTGAAATACCATCAGCTTTCATCAGCTCCAGCAGGGCATTAATTTTTTCCTGCTGCTCAGCACGCTGCTGCTCTAATTCCGTCAGCTCGCTGCGTTTCTCTTCAGTAACGACCCTGACTTTTTCCAGCATTTCCTCAAGAACGTCCAGGGATAATTCACGCGCCATGGCGCGCAGGGTTCGGATATTATTAAGATTCTGTAACGTCAAAGACATATTATTTGAAAACCTTTTCTTTGGGGGGTAAATAGATAAATCCCCGACAGAATAATTCATTTGAGTTGAAATATCTACCCAAGGGTCCGTACGGGCATCAGTGTAAATATATTTAGAACTCGCTGTTAATAATAGCGCAAGGCGCTGACAGGAGACCGGTGAATCCAATCACCACATTAATATAAATAGCCAACTTTAATCCAAACCACAGCATACTCCACCGCTATCAGATGGGGATTCCTCCTTCTCGCCACCAAAAAAAACAAGTTATTGATTTTAATATAAAAACTCTCAAACAAGACAGATTATAACGATCGGAACAAAAAACGAACAACTTTAGAGAATTTTGTGGACAAAAGGCGATTAAATAAAAATTAATCACTAGTTGTTAGTTCAAACGCAGAGATATACCCTATACACGTCAAACAAACCAACCTAAAGCACTAACCGCTGAAGGAAAATCGTTTCTTTTGTGTTCTTCTCAAGGAGTTCAGACATGTTCTCGCCGCAATCTCGCCTGCGCCACGCGGTGGCGGATACTTTCGCGATGGTTGTTTACTGTTCCGTCGTGAACATGCTGATCGAAATATTCCTCTCCGGAATGTCCTTCGAGCAGTCGCTTTCTTCTCGTCTGGTGGCGATCCCGGTCAATATTATTATTGCATGGCCTTACGGTTTATACCGCGATGCCGTAATGCGCTTCGCGCGTCGTATCAGCCCAGCAGGCTGGGTGAAAAACCTGGCGGACGTTCTGGCGTATGTGACGTTCCAGTCGCCGGTTTACGTGGCCATTCTCCTGACGGTCGGTGCAGACTGGCACCAGATCGCTGCGGCGGTCAGTTCGAATATTGTGATTTCGATGTTGATGGGAGCCGTTTACGGCTATTTCCTCGACTACTGCCGCCGCCTGTTCAAGGTCAGCCAGTACAGCCAGGCAAAAGCGTGATGTGAAGCGACTGGCGCACGCCAGTCGCGGATTTACTGTACGTCGCCAAACAGTCCCTTCAAAAATCGCTCCAGTGCCATACGCGAACTGAAACCGTGCGGAATACCATAATGCTCATGCCGTTCACCGCCTAAATAGAGCGGAAATTGCTGATAATGATCGCAGGTTTTAATATCCGAGGCAGGCTCAGCAAATGACAGACTTCTGTCTTTCAGCGTCGGGTGAATAATGAGAGCGGTACGTCCCATTCTTGCTTCGCGATTAACATAAACATAATTCTCGCCGCGGCGATATCCATACGCTTTTGACGTCACCTCATCCATGGTGAATCCCTCTTTTTCAAGAACGCGTGCCACCTCGTCAGGTCGTAAATACATATCTTTTCCTCGTTATCTTTTCCTGCCCGGCAACCTTACAGTATTCAGCAATAGCAGGGCTTTCAGAATAGTCCATAAACTGCCGGATAACGCGTGATGCACTTCAGATATTAAATTTCTGAACTAAACTGAACGGGAACACAAAATTACGGAGGATCGTATGTTTAACAGACCGAACCGAAACGATATTAATGACGACGCTCAGGATATTCGTAATGATGTCAGCCAATTAGCGGACACGCTGGAAGAGGTGCTGAAGTCCTGGGGAAGTGACGCAAAGGACGAAGCGGATGCCGCAAAGCGTAAGGCTCAGTCTCTGCTCCGTGAAACCCGCGCCCGTATGAACGGACGTTCACGCGCCACGCAGGCTGCCTGCGATATGGCAAGCTGTGCTACGACCTTCGTGCGTGAAAAACCGCTATGTACTCTGGGAACCGTCGCAGCGGTCGGCATCTTCGTCGGTGCCCTGCTCAGCCTGCGTAAATAAGCCCGCGTTCTCAGCCCCGGTAGCCTCAGGCGCCGGGGCTTTTTTATGCCCGTTAGCCTGAAAAACCCGTACAGCCTGCCCTGCCCCGCTGTGCTCATCACAGGGGCGATATTAATCTAAATTTCCCATATCTTGTATGGTTGAAACTTAAGATAACTACATCTAGTATTCCTTTTAGCAAGATACACACAACCCGACGCGATGATTCGCGCCGCACTCTCATTTTAAATGGAAATACGAATCATGAGCATTATTATTTACACTCGTAACGATTGTGTTCAGTGCCACGCGACCAAACGGGCAATGGAAAGCCGCGGCGTGGCGTTTGAAATGGTGAATGTTGATCAGGTTCCTGAGGCCGCAGATACCCTGCGCAAGCAGGGTTTTCGTCAGCTTCCGGTGGTGGTCGCCGGGGAGACAAGCTGGTCCGGCTTCCGCCCGGACATGATTAACCGCCTGAGTGCTCAGGTCACACGTGTATGAGCGGGCTGGTCTACTTCTCCAGCAGCTCGGAAAACACGCTCCGCTTTATTGAGCGCGTCGGGCTGCCTGCGGTGCGCATTCCGCTGAACGAGCGGGAGCGGATCCGGGTAGAGGAACCGTACATTCTGGTGGTGCCCAGCTATGGCGGAGGCGGCACGGCGGGAGCCGTGCCTCGCCAGGTGATCCGCTTTCTGAACGATCCTCATAACCGCGGGCTGATTCGCGGCGTGATCGCGGCGGGGAATCGCAATTTCGGCGATGCCTTCGGCCGCGCCGGGGATGTCATTTCTCAAAAATGCGGCGTACCGTATCTCTATCGTTTTGAGCTGATGGGGACACAGCAGGACGTCGAAAACGTGCGTAAAGGAGTGAACGAATTTTGGCAACGACAACCGCAGAACGGGTGATTCAGGCGACACCGGATTACCACGCATTAAACGCCATGCTTAACCTCTACGATCGGGAGGGGCGCATTCAGTTCGAGAAAGATCGTGAGGCGGTGGACGCCATTTTTGCCGCCCACGTGCGGCCCAACAGCGTGACGTTTGCGAGCCAGAATGAACGTCTCGACTATCTGGTTAACGAGGGCTACTACGACGCGCGCACGCTCACCCGCTACGATCGCGCCTTTGTGGTGACGCTGTTTGAACGCGCCCACGCCAGCGGCTTTCGCTTCCAGACGTTTCTCGGCGCGTGGAAGTATTACACCAGCTATACCCTCAAGACCTTTGACGGTAAACGCTATTTAGAGAGCTTTGAAGATCGCACCGTGATGGTGGCCCTGACGCTGGCGCAGGGTGATGAAGCGCTGGCGGAGCAGCTCACCGACGAGATCCTCTCCGGACGCTTCCAGCCCGCCACGCCGACCTTTCTCAACTGCGGCAAAGCCCAGCGCGGCGAGCTGGTTTCCTGCTTCCTGCTGCGTATCGAAGACAATATGGAGTCGATTGGCCGCGCGGTGAACTCGGCGCTGCAGCTTTCCAAACGCGGCGGCGGCGTGGCGTTTCTGCTCTCGAACCTGCGTGAAGCGGGCGCGCCGATCAAGCGCATCGAAAACCAGTCCTCCGGCGTGATCCCGGTGATGAAGATGCTGGAAGATGCCTTCTCCTATGCCAACCAGCTTGGCGCCCGTCAGGGTGCGGGCGCGGTTTACCTGCACGCGCACCACCCGGACATTCTGCGTTTTCTTGATACCAAACGCGAAAACGCCGACGAAAAAATTCGCATCAAAACCCTGTCTCTCGGCGTGGTGATCCCGGACATCACCTTTAAGCTGGCTAAGGATAATGCCGAGATGGCGCTCTTCTCGCCGTACGACATCGAGCGTATTTACGGCAAAGCGTTTGGCGACGTGGCCATCAGCGAACTTTATGACGAACTGGTGGCCGACGATCGCATTCGCAAAAAAACCATCAACGCCCGCGATTTCTTCCAGCGGCTTGCGGAGATCCAGTTTGAGTCCGGCTATCCGTACATCATGTTTGAGGATACGGTGAACCGCGCGAACCCGATTGCCGGGCGCATCAACATGAGCAACCTGTGCTCGGAGATTTTGCAGGTCAACAGCGCGTCAGCCTACGACGAGAACCTGGACTACGCGGACATCGGCAAGGATATCTCCTGCAACCTCGGGTCGCTGAATATAGCCCACATCATGGATTCCCCCGACTTTGGCCGCACGGTGGAGACCGCCATTCGCGGGCTGACGGCGGTATCGGACATGAGCCACATCCGCAGCGTGCCGTCTATTGAAGCGGGCAACGCCGCGTCGCACGCCATCGGGCTGGGGCAGATGAACCTGCACGGCTATCTGGCGCGCGAAGGCATCGCCTACGGCAGTCCGGAAGGGCTGGATTTCACCAACCTCTATTTCTACACCATTACCTGGCACGCTCTGCACACCTCGATGATGCTGGCGCGCGAGCGTAACCAGCGGTTCGCGGGCTTTGAGCAGTCCCGCTACGCCAGCGGGGAATATTTCAGCCAGTATCTGGAAGGCGACTGGCAGCCGAAAACCGAAAAAGTGCGCGAACTGTTTGCCCGCGCGGGGATTACCCTGCCGACGCGCGAGATGTGGCAGCAGCTGCGTGACGACGTGATCCGCTACGGCATTTATAACCAGAACCTGCAGGCCGTCCCGCCGACCGGATCGATTTCCTACATCAACCACGCCACGTCGAGCATTCACCCGATCGTGTCGAAAATTGAAATCCGCAAGGAAGGCAAAACCGGCCGTGTTTACTACCCAGCCCCGTTTATGACCAATGAGAACCTGGCGCTCTATCAGGATGCGTATGAGATCGGCCCGGAAAAAATCATCGATACCTACGCGGAGGCGACAAAACATGTGGATCAGGGGCTGTCGCTGACGCTGTTCTTCCCGGACACCGCCACCACGCGGGATATCAACAGAGCGCAGATCTACGCCTGGAAGAAGGGCATCAAAACGCTCTACTACATTCGCCTGCGCCAGCTTGCGCTGGAAGGCACCGAAATCGAAGGCTGCGTGTCCTGCGCGCTGTAAGGAGAAAGGATGAAACTGTCACGCGTGAGTGCCGTTAACTGGAACAAAATCCAGGACGATAAAGACCTGGAGGTGTGGAACCGCCTGACCAGCAACTTCTGGCTGCCGGAAAAGGTTCCGCTCTCCAACGATATTCCGGCCTGGCAAACGCTGAGCCACGCCGAGCAGCAGCTGACGATCCGCGTCTTTACCGGCCTGACGCTGCTGGACACCATTCAAAATACCGTCGGTGCACCGGCTCTGATGAGCGACGCGCTAACGCCGCACGAAGAGGCGGTAATGTCGAATATCAGCTTTATGGAGGCGGTGCATGCCCGCTCCTACAGCTCGATTTTCTCGACCCTGTGCCAGACCAAAGACGTGGACGCGGCCTACGCCTGGAGCGAAGAGAGCGAGTCATTACAGAGAAAGGCGGAGCTGGTTCTGGAATATTACCGCGCCGACGAGCCGCTGAAGAAAAAGATCGCCAGCGTGTTCCTGGAATCTTTCCTCTTCTATTCCGGCTTCTGGCTGCCCATGTACTGGTCGAGCCGGGGCAAACTCACCAACACCGCCGATTTGATTCGGCTCATCATTCGCGATGAAGCGGTACACGGGTATTACATTGGCTATAAGTATCAGAAAGGGCTGGAGAAAGTCAGCGAGGCGAAGCGCGAGGAGCTTAAAGGCTTTGCGCTCGATTTGCTGATGGATCTGTACGACAACGAGCTGAGCTATACCGAGGAACTCTACGCCGGTACCGGCTGGGAGGACGACGTGAAGGCCTTCCTCTGCTACAACGCCAACAAAGCGCTGATGAACCTGGGTTACGACGCGCTGTTCCCGCCGGAGATGGCGGAGGTGAACCCGGCTATTCTGGCCGCGCTGTCGCCCAATGCTGACGAAAACCACGATTTCTTCTCCGGATCGGGCTCATCGTACGTGATGGGCAAAGCGGTGGAAACCGAGGATGAAGACTGGGATTTTTAATGAACGCTAACGTTCGTTAATTTAATATAAACCCAACAATTCTCTCTCTAATATTTACAAAACAACTACACTGTAATTTCCACGTCATATTCGCCTGAATCATTCCGGTTCAGGCGAAATTTCCCGATGCAGCAGCAAAAAATTGAGAAAAATTCAAACCACCCTCAGCCCTTTATTCATGGGAAATTCAGCCGTTTCGCTTGTGTCAAAATTCTTCCCTCAGCCCGACTCAGGGTTGTCTCAGATTCTCAGTATGTTAGGGTTATGCCCGTTAACAATTTACCATGGTAATCATATCGGCATAAACAAATAACAGGACACTCTCTATTGCATGGCAATTAAATTAGAAGTGAAAAATCTTTATAAAGTATTTGGCGAGCACCCGCAGCGCGCATTCAAATATATTGAGAAAGGCCTTACGAAAGAGCAAATTCTGGAAAAAACCGGGCTATCGCTTGGCGTTAAAGACGCCAGTCTGGCCATTGAAGAAGGCGAGATTTTTGTCATCATGGGATTATCCGGTTCGGGTAAATCCACTATGGTTCGCCTTCTCAATCGCCTGATTGAACCCACCCGCGGACAGGTGCTGATTGACGGCGTGGACATCGCCAGAATATCAGACGCAGAGCTTCGCGAGGTGCGCAGAAAGAAGATCGCAATGGTGTTCCAGTCATTCGCGCTGATGCCGCACATGACGGTGCTGGATAATACCGCTTTCGGCATGGAATTAGCCGGCACGCCGGCTCAGGAACGTCAGGAAAAAGCCCTTGATGCGCTGCGTCAGGTCGGGCTGGAAAATTATGCGCATGCGTATCCGGATGAACTTTCCGGCGGTATGCGTCAGCGCGTGGGATTAGCCCGTGCATTAGCCATTAATCCAGACATATTATTAATGGATGAAGCCTTCTCCGCCCTCGATCCGTTAATTCGCACCGAGATGCAGGATGAGCTGGTAAAATTACAGGCTAAACATCAGCGCACTATTGTCTTTATTTCCCACGATCTGGATGAAGCCATGCGTATTGGCGACCGTATTGCCATTATGCAAAACGGTGAAGTGGTGCAGGTCGGCACGCCGGATGAAATTCTCAATAATCCGGCGAACGATTATGTCCGCACCTTCTTCCGCGGCGTGGATATTAGCCAGGTCTTTAGCGCCAAAGATATTGCCCGTCGAACGCCAAACGGCATTATCCGTAAAACGCCAGGCTTCGGCCCGCGCTCGGCGCTGAAGCTGCTGCAGGACGAAGACCGTGAATACGGTTATCTGGTTGAACGCGGCAATAAATTTGTTGGCATTGTCTCCATCGACTCCCTGAAAACGGCTCTCACTGAGAACCAGGGTATCGATGCGGCGTTAATTGACGCTCCGCTTGCCGTGGACGCCGAAACGCCGCTCAGCGAGTTGTTCTCTCACGTGGGCCAGGCGCCGTGCGCCGTGCCGGTCGTGGGTGAGGAACAACAGTACGTCGGCATCATCTCAAAACGGATGCTGCTGCAGGCTTTAGATCGCGAGGGGGCAAACAATGACCGATCAATCTAACCCGTGGGGCACCACTGAAGCAGCGGACAGCGCTGCGCAATCCGCCGACGCGTGGGGTTCCACGCCAGCGCCGACCGATGGCGGCGGCGCGGCAGACTGGCTGAACAGCGCACCCGCGCCTGCGCCAGAACACTTCAACATCATGGATCCGTTCCATAAAACGCTGATCCCGCTGGACAGCTGGGTCACGGAGGGGATCGACTGGGTGGTCACGCACTTCCGTCCGGTCTTCCAGGGGATCCGCGTTCCGGTGGATTACATCCTGAACGGCTTCCAGCAGCTGATGCTGGGCATGCCGGCACCGGTGGCGATTATCCTGTTCTCCCTGATCGCCTGGCAGTTCGGTAGCGCGGGGATGGGGATCGCCACGCTGATCTCGCTGATTGCCATTGGCGCGATTGGCGCGTGGTCGCAGGCGATGATCACCCTGGCGCTGGTGTTGACCGCCCTGCTCTTTTGCATTGTCATCGGCTTGCCGATGGGGATCTGGCTGGCGCGCAGCCCGCGAGCGGCGAAGATTATTCGCCCGCTGCTGGATGCGATGCAGACCACCCCGGCGTTCGTCTATCTGGTGCCTATCGTGATGCTGTTCGGTATCGGCAACGTGCCGGGCGTGGTGGTGACCATTATCTTCGCCCTGCCGCCGATTATTCGTCTGACCATTTTGGGGATTAACCAGGTGCCTGCGGACCTGATCGAAGCGTCACGCTCGTTCGGCGCCAGCCCGCGCCAGATGCTGTTTAAGGTTCAGCTTCCTCTGGCGATGCCGACCATCATGGCGGGCGTTAACCAGACGCTGATGCTGGCCCTGTCGATGGTGGTGATCGCCTCGATGATCGCCGTTGGCGGACTGGGCCAGATGGTGTTGCGCGGCATTGGCCGTCTCGACATGGGGCTGGCCACCGTCGGCGGCGTCGGCATTGTGATCCTCGCCATTATCCTTGACCGCCTGACCCAGGCCGTAGGTCGTGATTCACGCAGTCGCGGCAACAGTCGCTGGTATACCACCGGCCCTGTCGGGTTACTCACCCGCCCTTTCACGAAATCAAAATAAGGAACAACGATGCGACATAACGTACTTTTTGCCACAGCGTTTGCCACCCTTGTCTCCACCAGCGCGTTTGCGGCTGACCTGCCTGGCAAAGGCATTACCGTACAGCCGGTGCAGAGCACCATTTCGGAAGAGAGCTTCCAGACCCTGATCGTCAGCCGCGCGCTGGAGAAGCTGGGCTACACGGTTAACACGCCGAGCGAAGTGGACTACAACGTAGGCTACACGTCGATTGCCTCCGGTGACGCCACCTTTACCGCGGTGAACTGGCAGCCGCTGCACGACGACATGTATGCCGCCGCCGGTGGCGACAAGAAGTTCTATCGCGAAGGCACCTTCGTGACGGGTGCAGCGCAGGGGTATCTGATCGACAAAAAAACCGCCGATAAGTACCACATCACCAACATTGAACAGCTGAAAGATCCGAAGATCGCCAAACTGTTCGACACCAACGGTGACGGCAAGGCCGACATGATGGGCTGCTCGCCGGGCTGGGGCTGTGAAGCGGTGATTAACCACCAGAACAAAGCGTTCGATCTGGCGAAAACGGTCGACGTGAGCCACGGCAACTACTCCGCGATGATGGCCGACACCATTGCCCGCTTCAAAGAGGGTAAACCGGTGATCTACTACACCTGGACGCCGTACTGGGTGAGCGACGTGCTGAAGCCGGGCAAAGACGTGGTGTGGCTGCAGGTGCCGTTCTCCTCCCTGCCGGGCGAGCAGAAGGATATCGACACCAAACTGCCGAACGGCATGAACTACGGCTTCCCGGTGAACACCATGCATATCGTGGCCAACAAAGCCTGGGCGGAGAAAAACCCGGCGGCGGCGAAGCTGTTCTCGGTGATGAAGCTGCCGCTGGCGGACATCAATGCCCAGAACGCGATGATGCATGCGGGCAAATCGTCTGAAGTGGATGTGAAAGGCCACGTCGACGGCTGGATCAAAGCCCACCAGCAGCAGTTTGACGGCTGGGTGAAAGAGGCGCTTGAAGCGCAGAAGTAAAACATTTTCCCTCACCCCGGCCCTCTGTTAGCGTTCCCTCTCCCTGTGGGAGAGGGTTAGGGTGAGGGCACCAGACCGCACCATTCACCTAAACCGCACAATACATCACCCAACAATCCCCCAACTTTCACAATCATTAGCTATTATGGTTTCCGGAAAAATAATCACTCAACTAACGATTCCTGAAACTAATGACAAAAACAACTCAAGGGCTTAGCCCCGCACTCATCCTTTTAATGTCCGTGGCAACGGGTCTGGCGGTCGCCAGCAACTATTACGCGCAGCCTCTTCTCGACACCATCGCCCGCGCGTTCAATCTCTCCGCCAGCTCCGCAGGCTTTATCGTCACCGCAGCACAGCTAGGCTATGCCGCCGGGCTGCTGTTCCTGGTGCCGCTCGGCGATATGTTTGAACGCCGAATGCTGATCGTTTCTATGACCCTGCTGGCCGCCGGTGGGATGCTGATCACCGCCAGCAGCCAGTCGCTGACGATGATGATCGTCGGAACCGCGCTTACGGGGCTGTTCTCCGTGGTGGCGCAAATCCTGGTCCCGCTCGCCGCGACCCTCGCCTCTCCGGAAAAACGCGGCAAGGTGGTGGGCACCATCATGAGCGGCCTGCTGCTGGGGATTTTGCTGGCGCGTACCGTTGCAGGGCTGCTGGCAAGCCTCGGCGGCTGGCGCACCGTATACTGGGTGGCGAGCGTGCTGATGGTCATCATGGCGCTGGCGCTGTGGCGCGGGCTGCCAAAGGTGAAGCAGGAAAATCACCTGAACTATCCTCAGCTGCTGGCCTCCGTTTTCAGCCTGTTTACTCAGGACAAGCTTCTGCGCACCCGCGCCCTGCTGGGCTGTTTCACCTTCGCTAACTTCAGCATTCTCTGGACGTCGATGGCGTTTCTGCTGGCCGCGCCGCCGTTCAACTATTCCGAAGGGGTGATTGGCCTGTTCGGCCTGGCCGGTGCCGCAGGCGCACTGGGCGCGCGTCCCGCAGGCGGGCTGGCCGACAAGGGCAAATCCCACCTGACCACCTCCGCAGGGCTGGTTTTACTTCTGCTCTCCTGGGCGGCGATCTGGTACGGACACATCTCGGTGCTGGCGCTCATTGTCGGTATCCTGGTGCTCGATCTCACCGTTCAGGGCGTTCACATCACCAATCAGACCGTCATCTATCGCGTGAAGCCAGAGGCGCGTAACCGCCTGACGGCCGGATACATGACCAGCTACTTCATCGGCGGCGCGGCGGGTTCACTCATTTCAGCGTCGGCGTGGCAGCATGCGGGCTGGTCGGGGGTATGCGCGATCGGGGCCATCGTCGCCACCCTCAACCTGCTAGTATGGTGGCGCGGTTATCACCGTCAGGATGCAATTAACTAACATTTACATTGAGTTGGCCTCTCAGGGTGTTAAGAGGCCCTTCACTCTGTTAATGTAAACGTAATCATTTATCCCAGAAATTTTAATGTGGGTGACATATTTACAATCGGCATGAATAGTTCAGACCCCCGTCCTCACATCCTCTCTTCAGCGGGTTCACACCCAACGCTTTCTGTGCTCACCGGGTCACGGACTTACCCGGCGCTTTCTGATGGTGACATAAGTTTGGCGGATATAACCGCACAAATAATTCATTTACATTATTTGTCACTATCGTTACTATATCGGCTGTAATTAATGAGGTTATGCCCAAATGGATAGTTCGTTTACGCCCATTGAACAAATGCTTAAATTCCGCGCCAGTCGCCATGAGGACTTCCCGTATCAGGAAATCCTGCTGACCCGCCTGTGCATGCACATGCAGGGTAAGCTGCTGGAAAACCGTAATAAAATGCTGAAAGCTCAAGGGATTAACGAGACGTTGTTTATGGCGTTGATTACGCTGGAGTCTCAGGAAAATCACAGCATTCAGCCTTCCGAACTGAGCTGCGCGCTGGGCTCCTCCCGTACCAATGCGACCCGTATTGCCGATGAACTCGAAAAGCGCGGCTGGATTGAGCGCCGTGAAAGCGACAACGATCGCCGCTGCCTGCATCTGCAACTGACCGATAAAGGTCACCAGTTCCTGCGCGAGGTGCTGCCACCTCAGCACAATTGCCTGCACAAACTCTGGTCTGCCCTCAGCACCGCCGAGCGCGACCAGCTTGAGCACATCACTCGCAAGCTGCTCACCCGTCTGGACCAGATGGATGAAGACGGCGCCGTTCTTGAGGCGCTGCGCTAACGCGACGACACGCTCACCATTCCAGATTCATAAGAAAACCGACAGGCCAGCACGTCACACTGCTGGCCTTTCTGACAACAGGTCGGCTCAGCCGATGTGAAAATAAGAAGATCGTGGAGAACTACAATGAGCGCAAATGCGGAGAGCACTACCCCGCAGCAGCCGGGCAACAAGAAAGGCAAACGTAAGAGCGCCCTTCTTCTGTTGACCTTGCTCTTTATCATTATTGCCGTGGCATATGGGATCTATTGGTTTTTAGTACTGCGTCATGCTGAAGAGACTGACGACGCGTACGTGGCAGGGAACCAGGTACAAATTATGGCGCAGGTGTCGGGCAGCGTGACGAAAGTCTGGGCTGACAATACCGACTTTGTGCAAAAAGGCGATGTGTTGGTGACCCTCGATCCAACCGATGCCCAGCAGGCGTTTGAAAAAGCACAGACCGCGCTGGCCTCCAGCGTCCGTCAGACCCGCCAGCTGATGATCAACAGCAAGCAGCTGCAGGCCAACATCGACGTGCAGAAAACGGCGCTGGCGCAGGCGCAGAGCGACCTGAACCGCCGCGTACCGCTCGGCACGGCTAACCTGATTGGCCGTGAAGAGCTGCAGCACGCACGCGACGCCGTTGCCAGCGCTCAGGCACAGCTGGATGTGGCCATTCAACAGTACAACGCCAACCAGGCGATGGTGCTGGGCACCAGTCTGGAAAACCAGCCTGCCGTACAGCAGGCGGCGACCGAAGTGCGCAACGCGTGGCTTGCCCTGCAGCGTACCAAAATCGTCAGCCCGATGACCGGCTATGTCTCCCGTCGTTCCGTCCAGCCAGGGGCGCAGATTAGCCCAACCACGCCGCTGATGGCGGTCGTGCCGGCAGACAATCTGTGGGTAGACGCCAACTTTAAAGAGACGCAGCTTGCCCATATGCGTATCGGCCAGACCGCGACGGTTGTCAGCGACATCTACGGCGATGACGTGAAGTACACCGGTAAAGTGGTCGGCCTGGATATGGGGACCGGCAGCGCCTTCTCCCTGCTGCCTGCGCAAAACGCCACCGGTAACTGGATCAAAGTGGTTCAGCGTCTGCCCGTGCGTATTGAGCTGGATGCCAAACAGCTGGCGGATCACCCGCTGCGTATCGGCCTCTCTACGCTGGTGACGGTCGACACCGCCAACCGCGACGGTCAGATCCTGGCAAGCCAGGTTCGCAGCAGCCCGGCTTATGAAAGTAACGCCCGTGAAATTAGCCTCGATCCGGTCAACAAGCTGATCGATGACATCGTGAAGGCAAACGCCGGTTAATCCGAAGGTGAGCGTTATGCAACAGCAAAAGCCGCAAAAACCGCTGGAAGGCGCGCAGCTGGTCATCATGACCATCGCGCTGTCGCTGGCGACATTCATGCAGGTGCTGGACTCCACCATCGCGAACGTGGCGATCCCGACCATCGCCGGTAACCTTGGCTCGTCGCTGAGCCAGGGGACCTGGGTCATTACCTCGTTTGGGGTGGCAAACGCCATCTCCATTCCGATTACCGGCTGGCTGGCAAAACGCGTCGGTGAAGTGAAGCTGTTCCTCTGGTCGACGGTATTGTTCGTTCTTGCCTCCTGGGCGTGCGGCATGTCCAGCAGCCTGACGATGCTGATCTTCTTCCGCGTTATTCAGGGGATTGTGGCCGGGCCGCTGATTCCGCTGTCGCAGAGTTTACTGCTGAACAACTACCCGCCCGCCAAACGTTCGATTGCGCTGGCGCTGTGGTCAATGACCGTGATTGTCGCGCCGATTTGCGGACCTATCTTAGGCGGCTATATCAGCGACAACTATCACTGGGGCTGGATCTTCTTCATCAACGTACCGATTGGCGCCATCGTGGTAATGCTGACGCTCCAGTCGCTGCGCGGAAGAGAAACCCGGACGGAACAGCGGCGTATCGACGCCATTGGCCTGGCACTGCTGGTTGTCGGCATCGGTAGCCTGCAGGTCATGCTCGACCAGGGCAAAGAGCTGGACTGGTTCAACTCCCGGGAGATCATCATCCTGACGATTGTCGCGGTGGTGTCGCTGAGCTTCCTGATTGTCTGGGAGCTGACGGACGATAACCCGATAGTCGACCTGTCGCTGTTTAAGTCGCGAAACTTCACCATAGGCTGTCTGTGTATCAGCCTCGCCTACATGCTCTACTTCGGCGCGATTGTACTGCTGCCGCAGCTGCTGCAGGAAGTATACGGCTACACCGCAACCTGGGCAGGTTTAGCCTCGGCGCCGGTTGGGTTGATTCCGGTTCTGCTGTCGCCGATTATTGGCCGCTTCGCCCACAAGCTCGACATGCGCCGGCTGGTGACGTTCAGCTTTATCATGTATGCCGTGTGTTTCTACTGGCGCGCGTATACGTTCGAACCGGGAATGGACTTTGGCGCGTCCGCGTGGCCGCAGTTTATTCAGGGCTTTGCCGTGGCGTGTTTCTTTATGCCACTGACCACCATCACGCTTTCCGGTTTACCGCCTGAGCGCATGGCGGCCGCATCGAGCCTGTCGAACTTTACGCGAACGCTGGCGGGCTCGATTGGTACGTCGATCACCACCACCCTGTGGACTAACCGTGAATCGATGCACCATGCCCAGCTGACCGAAGCGGTGAATCCGTTCAACCCGAACTCTCAGCAGATGTACAACCAGCTGCAGGGAATGGGCATGACGGAGCAGCAGGCGTCAGGGTGGATTGCCCAGCAGATCACCAACCAGGGTCTGATTATCTCCGCCAACGAGATTTTCTGGATATCGGCGGGGATCTTTATCGTCCTGCTGGGGCTGGTGTGGTTTGCTAAACCGCCGTTTGGCGCCGGTAGCGGCGGCGGCGGTGCGCACTAGTCCTGTGACAGTTGCCCGGTGGCGCTGCGCTTAACGGGCCTACGAACGTAGGCCGGATAAGGCGTAGCCGCCATCCGGCAAAAAACCGCACCGTGTCCAGAACGCGATAGCCATTGTCAGTTTCGATAAAGCAGCGCGCCTGAAATCAATTCACGATAGTGAAAAGACAACAGGAGCGCATCATGCTGAACACACCCGCCGACAAGTACCAACCCTATCCGACCCTTTCCCTGCCCGACCGCCGGTGGCCGGAGCAACGCATCACCCGCGCGCCGCGCTGGCTCTCAACCGACCTGCGCGACGGCAACCAGGCGCTTGCCGAGCCGATGGACAGCACCCGCAAGCTGCAGTTCTGGGATCTGCTGCTGGGCTGCGGATTCAAAGAAATTGAGGTGGCTTTCCCATCCGCCTCGCAGACGGATTTCAACTTTGTTCGCCAGCTGATTGAAGAGAACCGCATCCCGGATGACGTCACGATTCAGGTATTAACCCAGGCGCGGGAAGATCTCATCCATCGTACTTTCGAATCCCTGCGCGGTGCGAAACAGGCCACCGTCCATCTGTATAACGCCACCGCCCCGCTGTTCCGCCGCCTGGTATTCGGCATGGAGAAAGCGCAAATCGTCGAGCTGGCGACGCGATCCACGCGGCTTATTCGTCAGCTGTGTGAAGAGAACCCGGACACCCGCTGGCAGTATGAGTATTCCCCGGAAACCTTCTGCTTTACCGAACCGGAATTTGCGCTGGAGATTTGTGAAGCCGTGGCGGAGATCTGGCAGCCGTGCGACGAACGGCCCATGGTGATCAACTTACCGGCCACCGTCGAAGTGAGCACGCCGAACGTCTATGCCGATCAGATCGAGTATTTCTGCCGCCACTTCAGCCGCCGCCGGGATGTCTGCATTAGCGTCCACCCGCATAACGACCGCGGTACCGGCGTCGCCAGCGCCGAGCTGGCCGTGATGGCGGGCGCAGACCGCGTGGAGGGCTGCCTGTTTGGCAACGGGGAGCGCACGGGAAACGTCTGCCTGGTGACGCTGGCGATGAACCTCTACAGCCAGGGCGTCAGCCCGAATCTGGACTTTAGCGATATGAACCGGGTGGTGGAAGTGGTGGAAGCCTGCAACCAGCTGCCGGTGCATCCGCGCCATCCGTGGGCGGGACGGCTGGCCTATACCGCCTTCTCCGGCTCGCACCAGGACGCGATTAAAAAAGGCTTTGATGCCCGCAGGCCTGGCGAGCGCTGGGAGATGCCCTATCTGCCCGTCGATCCGCAAGATATCGGCTGCACCTACGAAGCGGTGATCCGCGTAAACAGCCAGTCGGGGAAAAGCGGCAGCGCGTGGCTCATCGAACAGAATCATGGCCTGAAATTACCCCGCGCCCTGCAGCAGGATTTCAGCCAGCACGTGCAGCAGGAAACCGATCGCCACGGAAAAGAGATGACGCAAAATGCGCTGTGGCAGCTGTTCCGCACCCGCTACGGCCTGGTAGCCACGCCGCAGTTTGCGCTGCAATCCTACCGCAGCGACAGCCAGCAGGACGGCCAGCTGCGTTTGACGGCAAGCATCGCTACGCACGGGGGAACGCGTCAGCTGGAAGGTCAGGGTAACGGTCTGCTCTCCGCCGCCGCTCAGGGCTTAAGCCGCTGGGTCAACGCCCCGTTCGTGATTAAGGATTATCACGAGCATACGTTAGGCGAACGCAGCGACAGCCGCTCGGTGGCCTACATCCGCTGCCTGTTCCAGGACGGGAGCAGCCGCTGGGGCGTGGGCATCGACAGCGACGTGGCGCGCGCGTCGCTTCAGGCACTCTTAAACGCCGTCAGTCGTTCTTAAAGTAATCGCTGGGGGAGACGCCCATCACCCGGCGAAACATCGCCGTAAAGGCGCTGTGGCTGCCGTAACCCAGATCCAGCGCCACGCGCAATACCGGCTGGCCCTGCGCCAGCCGCACTAAGGCTTCCAGCAGGCGCGCCCTTCTCAACCACTCGCCGAAGCTTAATCCCGTCTGCTGCTGAAAATGGCGGTTCAGAGTGCGTTCGCTCATGTTCATCATGCTCGCGGCCTGCGCGCTGCTCCAGCTTTCCCCCGCGTTTTGCCGGATTTGCAGACACAGGTGGCGTAACGCCTCAGTTTCTGGCTCCGGCAGGTGAAACGGCAGCACGGGCATGGTGCGGATTTCATCGAGAATGAGTTCATAGACGCGTTCATCCCGGCTGCCGGGCGAGTACGATTCAGGTAAATCAAGAGAGACGAGGATCAGTTCGCGCAACAGCGGCGCGATCTGCACGATCTGGCAGGTGGCCGGGAGATCGGCCCGCGCCAGCGGATCGATAAACAGCGTTCGCGCCGCCACGTTGCCGGTGATGCGAAGCGAGTGGCGGGTCCCCGCCGGTAGCCAGACGCCGCGACCGGGAGGAACAACCCAACAGCCCGATGCCGTATCGACCCGTACCACGCCGCTCAGGGTGTGCAACAGCTGTGCGCAGTCGTGCTCATGCCACGGCTCGCTGTCGCCATGAACGTAATCATGGGCAAACGGAACGAGGGGACGATGGATAAAGGAGAAGGTTGCGGTTGTGGTCATGGGGTTGAACCACCCTCACCCTACCCTCTCCCTGAGGGAGAGGGAAAAGGTGCACTAGATGTGCAGTTCCTGCAGTTTTTCTTTTGGCAGGGCCAGCTCTTCGTTGCTGTTCACGCGAACATCACGCTCGATGATGTGACGCGCGATTTCCTGCGCTTCTTCCAGAGAGTGCATCTGGTAAGTACCGCACTGGTAAACGTTCAGCTCAGGGATCTGGTTCTGCTCTTTCACCTTCAGCACGTCTTCCATCGCCGCTTTCCACGCATCTGCGACGCGTTTCTCGTCAGGCACACCAATCAGACTCATGTAGAAACCGGTACGGCAGCCCATCGGAGAGATATCGATGATCTCAACGCCGTTGCCGTTCAGATGGTCACGCATGAAACCAGCGAACAGGTGCTCCAGGGTATGAATGCCTTTCTCTGGCATCACTTCTTTATTTGGCACGCAGAAACGCAGATCGAAGACGGTGATCGTGTCGCCGTGCGGGGTGTGCATGGTCTTCGCCACGCGTACTGCAGGTGCTTCCATACGGGTATGGTCGACAGTAAAGCTATCTAATAACGGCATACGTCACCTCCGATAGTGATTTTTTTTAAAATAAACTGAACTCTTCTACAGAATGCACGTCTGAGTATATGAAAGACGCGCATTTGTTATCATCATCCCTGAATTCAGAGATGTATATTTTGGCCACAGCGATGTGGCCTTTTTCTTTTCTGCTTAAGCCTGCTTCGCCAGAAACGCCTCAAACGACTCGGTATCCGCCGCTTCAACCTCTTTCTGACGCACCACGGACGCATCGCGTTCCGCGGCAAAAGCCGCTTCGCTAAGCACTTCTAACGGCTCCTGCATCAGCATCTCACGGTACTCCGCTGAGAGTGAACGCCCCGTGCCGCCAATGCCCTGATCGATCATAGAACGCAGAATACGCGCTGAGAACGTCAGTTCCGGATTATCAAAACATTCCACCAGTTGGTCGCAGATCTGTTGATACGCGTCGCCGCCGTCAATGCTGTCCATTGTGCGGGCAACACGCTTCAGATCGCGGAACAGATCTTTGCCGACTTTGGTCAGCGGGAACTGTGCCGTTTCGCAGCCGATACCCAGCGTCAGACCCGGTTTACGCCCTTCCAGAATCACGCGATTCCAGTTTGTGCGGGTACAGAGCAGTTCGTCTGAACTCATTTCCGGCGCATCCGCCAGCACGCACCAGACCATAAACAGATCCAGGAAGCGAATCTGCTGTTCATCAACACCAATCGGTGAGAACGGGTTGATATCCAGCGAGCGTACTTCAATGTATTCGATCCCGCCGCGCTGCAGCGCATCCGACGGGGTTTCACCGCTGCGCGTCACGCGTTTAGGGCGAATAGGCGCATACAGCTCGTTTTCAATCTGCAGCACATTGCTGTTGATTTGCAGGCGTTTGCCGTCTTTTTCGAGGCCGATTTTCTCGTACTCTTCCGACGGGGTTTTGATCGCCCGCTTCAATCCTGCCACATATTCGTGCAATTCGTTAAACGTAATACCGAGATTGCTTTGCGATTTATTGGTATAACCGAGATCGCTCAGGCGCAGAGAGGTGGCGTACGGGAGATAGTACATTCCGCACTCGGTCTTCTCGAACGGCAGCGTGGTCGGTTTCCCCTGCAGGAACGAAGAACAGATCGCCGGGGAGGCACCAAACAGATACGGGATCACCCAGCCGAAACGGTAATAGTTGCGGATCAGGCGGAAGTAGCCTTCAGAGATCGCGTCTTTATCCGTTTCACCGCATTTCGCCTGCCAGAACGCCATTGGCAGGGAGAAGTTGTAATGCACGCCCGAGATCGTCTGCATCAACGCGCCGTAGCGGTTTTTCAACCCTTCGCGATAGAGCGTTTTCAGCCGACCGATATTTGACGTGCCGTACTGCGCCAGCTCAATCTCCTGGCCCTGCTCGATATAGCACGGCATGCTGAGGGGCCACATACGTTCGTCGCCCATGTTGCGCGCGGTATAGCGATGGATATCGCGCATGATCGTCAGCATATGATCAATATCACCCTCTACTGGCGTGATGAACTCCAGCAGTGCCTCAGCGAAATCGGTTGTGATCCATTTATGTGTCAGCGCCGAGCCTAACGCCTTCGGGTGACCCGTCGTCGCTAAGCTACCGTCCGCGTTAACGCGCAGCGTTTCACGCTCAAGACCACGCTGAATACCCTTCAATGCCTGAGGGTGGTTTTCCAGCCAGGCCAGCGCCTGAGATACGTCCGGGATCAAATTGACCTCCCGCCTGTCAAAGTAATGTTACTCAGCATAATTGTAATGGTTGACGATTGAAGGTCGCGTATTCATTCCACCAATTAGTGCCACCACGTCATACCCTGTAGTGTTGCCCACGCCACGAGAACATAGCGCAACGCCTTGCCAAGGCATAAAAAAAAGAGCACCGGTCCCCAGGAGATGCGCATCCATCCCGCCAGTAGACACAGTAAATCGCCTATTACAGGCATCCAGCTTAATAACAGCGTGGCAGCGCCATAGCGTTTTAGCCAGCCGACTGCCTTTTCCTGCCAGCGCGATTTTTCGCGTAGCGGAAAGAAACGCCCAAGAATAACGTTAGTCAGCCCTCCAAGGCTATTACCCATTGTTGCTATTAATACAAGCAGCCAGGGCTGACTCACGCCGGACAACAGCATCGCCACCAGCACCACTTCCGAATTTCCCGGTAACAGCGTGGCGCTTAAAAAACTGCTGGCGAATAATGAAGCAAGTGACAGCGCGTCACTCACAGTAAGCGCACATCCACCGCATCCATTCCGGCATCACGCGCGGCCTGAATGCCGAAATCGGCGTCTTCAAACACGACGCATTTAGCCGCCGGGACGCCCATTAATTCTGCGCAAAGCAGGAAGGTGTCCGGTGCGGGCTTGTGATGTTTAACATGATCGGCGGCAACTACGGCAGAAAAATAGTGGCGCAGGCCAAGATGGTTGAGTAATGCCTCAGCAATCGCACTTTCGCTGCCTGTTCCGACCGACATCGGGCGACGCCCGTGCCACTCTTTTACCACATCAATCAGCGGCAGAGGACGTACGGTATCTAAAAGCATGGCTTTTACCGCATCGGTTTTTTCGCGCGCGAGCAGGTGCGGGTCGAGTTCGGCCTGATTCAGTTCAATGACGGCCTGTGCAATACGCCAGGTGGGGGATCCGTTGAGGGCAATCATCGCCTGAAGATCGAAACGCATTCCGTAGCGGCCCAGGACGTCAGTCCAGGCTTGACGATGCGTGGGTTCGGTATCCAGGAGAGTGCCGTCCATATCGAAGATCAAACCGTCATACTGTGCGTACATCGTGCTCTCGCTAAACGATTAACAAAGCATTACTTTATCGTAAATGGTGATTTTTGTCGCTGATTGAGAGTGTGATTGCTGACGGAACGTCGAAGGAATAAACAAAGAAGGAGAAGATGGTGCATCCGGGAGGATTACTCGGCTTACGCCTCACCCTGCGGGCCGTTGCTAAAGCAACGTTATCCTCCCTGGTGCTTGCGATTAACTCGCAGACCTTAAAACAACAGCATCGCTGTTATCCAGGAGAATATGGTGCATCCGGGAGGATTCGAACCTCCGACCGCTCGGTTCGTAGCCGAGTACTCTATCCAGCTGAGCTACGGATGCATCGGGATAATGCTTTTAGAAACAGTAAATGGTGCATCCGGGAGGATTCGAACCTCCGACCGCTCGGTTCGTAGCCGAGTACTCTATCCAGCTGAGCTACGGATGCATCAGGGTACTGCTTTCAGAAATAGTAAATGGTGCATCCGGGAGGATTCGAACCTCCGACCGCTCGGTTCGTAGCCGAGTACTCTATCCAGCTGAGCTACGGATGCATCGGGATTTACTACTGTACTGCTCGATATTCATATCACTTCTAAAGCAATATGAAGTAATAGATGGTGCATCCGGGAGGATTCGAACCTCCGACCGCTCGGTTCGTAGCCGAGTACTCTATCCAGCTGAGCTACGGATGCAAAATGGCGGTGAGGCGGGGATTCGAACCCCGGATGCAGCTTTTGACCGCATACTCCCTTAGCAGGGGAGCGCCTTCAGCCTCTCGGCCACCTCACCACACAACGCCTCTTTCGAGTGCTTTGAGTTACTCGTTAAGAGCTTCTCGTCGCTGCGTGGCGCATATATTACTTTCTGGGACTTATAAGTCAAACAATTTTCCAAAAGCTTTTATCGTTTGCACAAATCACACGCAATTCGCATGTAAAAGCCGCAAAGAGGGTGTTTTATAAGCGGATTTTGCAGGCATCTTCACAGAAAACCTCGGCAGAAATGGCGGCGTAAGGGCGAGTTAAGGGGAACGAAGTGGTTAAAAAGAGAGCGTTTGAAATTAAACGGTAACGTTGAGCAGGAAAAATGACAGGAGGGTTGCGTCTCGCCCGACAGCGAGACGCGACAATATCAGTAACTGGACTGCTGGGATTTTTCAGCCTGGATACGCTGGTAGATCTCTTCACGGTGGACAGATACTTCTTTAGGAGCGTTAACACCAATACGTACCTGGTTACCCTTTACCCCTAAAACTGTCACGGTGACCTCATCCCCAATCATGAGGGTCTCACCAACTCGACGAGTCAGAATCAGCATTCTTTGCTCCTTGAAAGATTAAAAGAGTCGGGTCTCTTGTATCCCGGCATTATCCATCATATAACGCCAAAAAGTAAGCGATGACAAACACGTAAAGTGTAAGCAGTCACGGCATCACATTCTGTTAAACGTAAGTTTAGCCGATATACACAAACTCAACCTGACTTTATCGTTATCGATAGCACAGTGAACAAGACGCCATAACGTTACCGCTATGGCGTCTGCTTGTGCTTTGTAGTTATTACAGTTTCGCGCTTACCCAGCTTTCAACGCTGGCCAAAGCTTGCGGAAGTGCCGCCGCATCCGTACCACCGGCTTGCGCCATGTCCGGACGACCGCCACCCTTGCCGCCCACCTGCTGAGCGACCATACCAATCAGTTCCCCTGCTTTTACGCGGTCGGTCACATCCTTAGAGACGCCCGCAATCAGAGAAACCTTACCTTCTGCCACTGTCGCCAGCACGATAACGGTAGAACCAAGCTGGTTCTTGAGATCGTCGACCATAGTACGCAGCATCTTAGGCTCAACGCCCGCCAGATCGCTGACCAGCAGTTTGACGCCCTTAATGTCTACAGCCTTGCTGGAGAGGTTTGCACTCTCCTGCGCCGCAGCCTGCTCTTTCAGCTGCTGCAGCTCTTTTTCCAGCTGACGCGTGCGATCCAGCGCAACGCGCACTTTCTCGCCCAGGTTCTGGCTATCGCCTTTCAGCAGCTGCGCGATGTCGTGCAGCTGATCGCTCTGCGCATGCAGGCTGGCAATCGCACCTTCACCGGTCACCGCTTCAATACGACGCACACCTGCCGCCGTTCCTGACTCGGAAACAATGCGGAACAGGCCGATGTCACCGGTGCGCGATGCGTGCGTACCGCCGCACAGCTCGGTAGAGAAGTCACCCATGCTCAGCACGCGAACGCGGTCGTCATATTTCTCACCAAACAGCGCCATCGCACCTTTTTTCTTCGCGTCCTCGAGCTCCATGATGTGGGTCTCGATTGGCAGGTTACGACGGATCTGCGCGTTCACCAGATCTTCCACCGCGCGGATTTCAGACGGTTTCATCGCTTCAAAATGCGAGAAGTCGAAACGCAGCACTTTGTCGTTAACCAGAGAACCTTTCTGTGCAACGTGGGTACCCAATACGTCGCGCAGGGCAGCGTGCATCAGGTGGGTTGCAGAGTGGTTCAGACGAATGCGCGCGCGGCGAGCTTCATCCACGTTAGCCTGTACGCCCTCGCCCACTTTCAGAGAACCGGAAACCAGTTTGCCCTGGTGACCAATCGCCTGACCGTATTTCTGGGTGTCGCTGACGCTAAAGCTGAAACCGTTGCCTTTCAGTTCGCCCTTATCGCCAACCTGACCGCCGGATTCCGCGTAGAACGGCGTTTTGTCCAGAATGACAACCGCATCCTGACCCGCGCTGATGCTGTCCACGGCTTTACCGTCAACAAACAGAGCGGTCACTTTGCCGGTCAGTTCCAGCGCGTCATAACCTTTGAATTCTGACGCGCTATCAACGCGGATCATCGCGTTGTAGTCTGCACCGAAACCGCTGGATTCACGCGCACGACGACGCTGCTCTTCCATCGCGGCTTCGAAGCCCGCTTCGTCAACTTTGATGTTGCGCTCGCGGCAAACGTCCGCCGTCAGGTCAACCGGGAAGCCGTAGGTGTCGTACAGGCGGAAAGCGGTTTCGCCATCCAGCGTGTCGCCCTTAAGTTTCGCCAGCTCTTCGTCCAGCAGCGCCAGACCGCGCTCCAGCGTACGCGCAAACTGCTCTTCTTCGGTTTTCAGAACCTGCTCTACCTGCGCCTGCTGGCGTTTCAGCTCATCACCGGCAGCACCCATCACGCCAATCAGTGGCCCAACGAGTTTATAGAAGAAGGTGTCCTTCGCGCCCAGCATGTTGCCGTGACGGATGGCACGACGAATGATGCGACGCAGCACGTAGCCACGGTTTTCATTCGACGGGATAACGCCGTCGGCAATGAGGAACGCACAGGAACGAATGTGGTCCGCGATAACGCGCAGCGATTTGTTGTTCAGGTCGGTCGCGCCGGTAACGTTCGCAACGGCTTTGATCAGGGTGCTGAACAGATCAATTTCGTAGTTGGAGTTAACGTGCTGTAGAACCGCAGCAATACGTTCCAGGCCCATACCGGTATCAACGGAAGGCTTCGGCAGCGGCTCCATCGTACCGTCGGCCTGACGGTTGAACTGCATGAAGACGATGTTCCAGATCTCAATGTAGCGATCGCCGTCTTCTTCCGGGCTGCCTGGAGGGCCGCCCCAGATGTGGTCGCCGTGATCGTAGAAGATCTCGGTGCACGGACCGCAAGGGCCGGTATCACCCATCTGCCAGAAGTTGTCAGACGCGTATGGCGCGCCTTTGTTATCACCGATGCGAATAATACGCTCGCGCGGGATCCCGACTTCTTTTTCCCAGATTTCGTAGGCTTCGTCATCGGTTTCATAGACGGTAACCCACAGACGCTCTTTCGGCAGGTTGAACCAGTTTTCACCGGTCAGCAGTTCCCACGCATATTGAATAGCATCGTGTTTGAAGTAGTCGCCGAAGCTGAAGTTACCCAGCATTTCGAAGAACGTATGGTGACGCGCGGTGTAACCGACGTTTTCCAGGTCGTTGTGTTTACCGCCCGCACGCACGCAACGCTGTGAGGTTGTGGCGCGGGAATAATTACGCTTGTCGAGACCAAGGAACACGTCCTTGAACTGGTTCATCCCGGCGTTAGTAAACAGCAGAGTCGGATCGTTGTTCGGTACCAGGGAGCTGCTGGCAACAACCTGGTGTCCCTTACTATGGAAAAAATCGAGAAACGCCTGACGGATCTCAGCGGTGCTCTTGCTCATAATTATCCTGAAATCAAGCTAACGAAATGTCGTAGCCAGCCTGTATCGGTAAACCGTTGGACAGACCAGCTACTGGAAAAAGTGGGAATAAGATAAGTTTTCTTGGGTGGGAAGTAAAATCCCGCATGCGTTCAATCGGCAAAATTACGCCAGATATCCTGAATATCTTCCATCAGAAAGCCGCGGTAGAGCAAAAAGCGCTGGATTTTGACTTTTTCTGAAAATTCACGCGGCAGCGGTTCGCCGTATTTACGTATCGCCTGCTCTCTGGCCAGCTCGCACCAGTCAGTATCGCATTCGCGCATCGCTTTTTCGATGGACTCCCGGGCCACCCCTTTCTGGTTCAGCTCCTGCCGGATGCGTGCGGGCCCATATCCTTTGCGGCCGCGGCTGGCGAGAAACCGCGAGGCGAAACGCTCGTCATCGAGATAATGATGCTCATAGCACCAGGCAATCACGCGGTCATAATCTTCCGCCGTGGCATCAATCTCTTCCGGCCCGTTTTTACTCATCACCGGAGCCGACAGTTTTCGCCGCAGCTCCTGTTCACTGTGGTCACGAACGGCCAGGATGCGCACCGCGCGGTCCAGTAAGCGTGCATACGCGGGTCGACGTGTTGTCGGTTCACTCATAAAAAAACCTGCTGATTCAGAAATGCAAAAAGGGCCGCATCAGCAGCCCTTCATTTTTAAACGAAAGAATTAAAAGTCTTCGTTAGTTTCTTCAGCATCCGCGGCATCCACCACGAAGTCAGGTTTGGAGTCCTGGTTGTTCAGCAGAAGCTCACGCACCTTCTTCTCAATCTCTTTCGCCGCAGCCGGGTTCTCTTTCAGCCAGGAGATCGCGTTCGCTTTACCCTGACCAATCTTGTCACCGTTGTAGCTGTACCATGCGCCCGCTTTTTCAATCAGCTTCTCTTTCACGCCCAGGTCAACCAGCTCGCCGAGGAAGTTGATCCCTTCGCCGTAGAGGATCTGGAACTCAGCCTGTTTGAACGGCGCGGCGATTTTGTTCTTCACAACCTTCACGCGGGTTTCGCTACCGACCACGTTCTCTCCCTCTTTCACCGCGCCGATACGGCGGATATCCAGACGGACAGAGGCATAGAATTTCAGTGCGTTACCACCGGTAGTGGTTTCCGGGTTACCGAACATCACACCAATTTTCATACGGATCTGGTTGATGAAGATCAGCAGCGTGTTGGACTGCTTCAGGTTACCCGCCAGCTTACGCATCGCCTGGCTCATCATACGTGCCGCGAGGCCCATATGAGAGTCACCGATTTCACCTTCGATTTCGGCTTTTGGCGTCAGTGCGGCAACGGAGTCGACCACGATAACGTCAACGGCACCAGAACGTGCCAGCGCGTCACAAATTTCCAGCGCCTGCTCACCGGTGTCCGGCTGAGAACACAGCAGGTTGTCGATATCCACGCCCAGCTTGCGGGCATAAACAGGGTCCAGCGCGTGCTCGGCATCGATAAACGCACAGGTTTTACCTTCGCGCTGTGCCGCGGCAATCACCTGCAGCGTCAGGGTGGTTTTACCGGAGGACTCTGGCCCGTAGATTTCTACGATACGGCCCATAGGCAGACCGCCAGCGCCCAGCGCGATATCCAGAGAAAGCGAACCGGTGGAGATGGTTTCCACATCCATGGAACGGTCTTCACCCAGGCGCATGATGGAGCCTTTACCGAATTGCTTTTCGATCTGGCCCAGTGCTGCCGCCAACGCTTTCTGTTTGTTTTCGTCGATAGCCATTATTACTCCTGTCATGCCGGGAGAAGCGACTGTGCTTCACCGTGGATTTCTGTTCTGTTGGTGCAATTATACTGTATGGTCATACAGTATCAAGTGTTTTGTAGAAATTGTTGCCAGAGCGTTTTTAACGCATAAACGGTTGCCTGACGACGCACGCTTTCGCGATCGCCGCTGAAGCACTCCCGGCGGGTGATCCCTTCCCCTTTGGAGGTGGCGAACCCAAACCAGACGGTGCCGACAGGCTTCACGTCGCTGCCGCCGTCCGGGCCCGCAATGCCGCTAATGGAAATCGCGTAATCTGCGCGCGCCTCTTTGAGCGCACCAATGGCCATCTCGATCACCACCGGTTCGCTGACCGCGCCATGCTGTTCAAGCGTTGATTCACGCACGCCAATCATCTGTGCTTTAGCTTCGTTACTGTAGGTCACAAAACCGCGTTCAAACCAGGCGGAACTGCCGGCAATATCGGTAATCGCTTTCGCCACCCAGCCGCCGGTGCAGGATTCCGCAGTGGTGATTGTCGCGCCACGCTGCTTCAACGCAAGGCCAACGATCTCGCTAAGCTGCATCAATTCATGGTCAGTCATTCTCGCTCCAGGCATCAGAAAAACGTGCTGCACAAGATAGCACTTTCTCGTGAGATGTGGGGATGCACTTCAGGTTTTACGAGGGGGCTTCAGAAAAAAGCCGGTACGGACGCACCGGCGGTGGAAAGGTTATTTCATGCTGTCAGCGAGGGTGTGCACATTGTGACGAAACGCCTTAACGTAGGTGTCAGCCACCCCACCTTTTGCCGACAGCGCTTCGGGGTAAAGCTCACCCCCGGGCTGCGCGCCCGTCGCCGACGCAATCTGTTTCACCAGACGCGGATCGAGCTGATTCTCCATGAACCAGGTTTTCACGCCGTCGGCTTTGATCTGATTGATAATCTCGGCGACCTGCGCCGCGCTGGCTTCGCTCTCAGACGACAGCCCCTGCGGCGCCATAAACGTCACGCCGTAGGCGCGGCTGAAATAGCCGAACGCGTCATGGCTGGTCAGCACTTTACGCTTCGCCGGCGGGATCTGGCTAAAGCGCGTTTTGGCCCAGTTATCCAGCTGGCTGAGCTGCGCGATATACGTTTTGCCAGAGGCTTCCAGCGCGGCTTTGTCCTCAGGATCGGCTTTTACCAGCCCGTTCAGAATGTTTTGCGCATAGAGCGCCCCGTTCGCCGCGCTGTTCCACGCATGGGGATCGGTCACAGTCTTTCCATCTTCCTCAAGCGTGTGGGTTTTCACTCCTGTTGAGGCGACAACCAGTTGCCCTTTGAACCCGGAGGCTTTTACCAGACGATCAAGCCAGCCCTCCAGCCCCAGGCCGTTCACCACCACCACATCAGCCTTGCTCAGGGCCGCGCTGTCTTTCGGCGACGGTTCGAAGGTATGCGGATCGCCGTCCGGCCCGACCAGCGTCGTCACGTTCACATGGTCGCCGCCTACCTCCTGCGTGATATCCCCCAGTATCGAAAAGCTGGTGACCACATTCAGCGTTTTCGCCATCACGCCGTGCGACATCATCCCCAGCGCGAGCGCCACTACAAATCCTGTACGTTTCATCGTTTCCCCTTGCGTTAAAAATACGCCCGCAGGCTGCCAGCGAGCCTGCTTCGCGTGCCCAGTAAAATGGAAATAAAGAACAGCGCGCTGGCGGTGAGCACGATGGATGGCCCGGCCGGTAGGCTCATCGCCCAGGAGAGGCTCAACCCCAGCCATGCGCAGAAAATACCGCTGATACCCGCCATCAGGAGTAAGGCAGGTAACGTGCGCACCCAGCAGCGGGCCGCCACGGCCGGAAGCATCATCAGCCCGACGGCCATCAGCGTACCGAGCACCTGAAAACCGGCCACCAGGTTAAGCACCAGCAGCGCCAGAAACAGTCCGTGCAGCAGGCCAGGCAGCCAGCGGGCGTTCACCTGCAGCCAGGCGGTATCAAACGCTTCTGTGACCAGGCCGCGATAAAACAGCGCCAGCGTGATAAGGGTGAACATACACACGCCCGTAACAAACAGCGCGGCGTCGTTGTCCACGGCGAGGATGGAGCCAAACAGCAGATGCAGCAGATCGACATTCGACCCGCGCAGCGACACCAGCGTGACCCCCAGCGCCAGCGAGCCAAGATAAAACCCGGCAAAGCTCGCATCTTCTTTCAGCGGCGTGCGTCGACTGACCAGACCGGCCAGAAGCGCCACGGTAATTCCCGCGATAAAACCGCCAATACTCATCGCCAGCAGCGACATACCGCTGAGCAAATACCCCACGGCGACACCCGGCAAAATGGCGTGAGAAAGGGCGTCGCCCATCAGGCTCATCCGACGCAGCTGAAGAAACACGCCGAGCGCGGTGGTGCTGACGGAGAGCGCCAGGCAAACCACCAGCGCGCGACGCATAAAGCCGTACTCAATGAACGGCTGAAAAAAGAGATGCCAGATCATGCCACCCTCACCCGCTCGGTTTTCCACTGGGGAACGTCAGCATCCAGCCGCAGGGTTTGCGGGAAATGGCGCGACACGCGCTCGCTGTCGTGCAGTACCGCGAGCAGCGTTTGCCCCTGCATATACATCTCCAGCATCAAATCCATCAGCACGTTGCAGGTGGCTTCATCGACCCCGGTAAAGGGTTCATCCAGCATCACCAGCGGCGCCTGCTGCACCAGGACGCGGGCAAAGAGCATGCGCTGAAACTGACCGCCGGAGAGTTCATCAATGGTGGATAACGCCATGGACTCAAGCCCGACGCGCTCAAGCGCGCCGGCAATGCGCAGCCGCGTTTCGCGACGAAACCCGGAAAAAAGCGAAATGCCCGGCCAGCAGCCCATGCTTACCACGTCCTGTACGGCCAGCGGAAACTGCGCCTCCAGCGCGTGACGCTGTGCCAGCCAGCCGATTACCGGTCGCTTACCCTGCCAGCGGAAGCCGCCGCTGACGGGAGGAATAAACCCCGCCAGCGTTTTTAGCAGCGTGGATTTCCCGCAGCCGTTAGCGCCGATAATGGCGGTCATGCTTCCGCGTTCAATGGTGCCCGAGAGGGGCCGCGTAATCGGCTGGCGTTCATAACCCGCGACCAGTTCATTCATCACAATCATGGCAATGCCACCGCCCAGCGCACGGCCAGCCCGATAAAGACAACCAGCACCAGCGCCAGCAAAAGCCGAACCAGAGCAGACAGAGAAAAAAGGGACGTTGACATGTCGACACCAAATTAAATGTTATAACATAACAATAATGAAAGGCGGTTAAGATGTAAATGGCGGGTGTGAAAAGGGAGTGTGGCGAAATGTTTCTGCAGGAAATAGGTGCGCGCGGGTGCCCTCACCCTAGCCCTCTCCCACGGGGAGAGGGGGAATAAGATGACTTACTGACTAAATGGAGACGCCGCCGGCACGCGCGCCTGCGATACCGCCAGCCCCAGCTGCCACACCGCCATCGCATAGTGGGTGCTGTGGTTATAGCGGGTGATGGTGTAGAAGTTCGGCATGCCGTACCAGTACTGATAGCCCGTACCGACATCCAGACGCAGCAGACTCACCTGATCGACATTGCCCAGCGGCTGGGTTGGCGTTAAGCCTGCCGCCGTCAGCTGTGCGACGCTGTATTTGGTTTTGAAGCCGTTTTCCAGACCAAACGCCTCGCCGTTTGCCTGAACGGCAACCTGGCCGCCCGGCACCCAGCCGTGCGCTTTGAAGTAGTTCGCCACGCTGCCGATGGCATCCACCGGATCCCACAGGTTGATATGACCATCCCCGTTAAAATCGACGGCATATTGCTTATAGGAGGACGGCATAAACTGGCCGTAGCCCATCGCGCCGGCAAACGACCCTTTCAGATCGAGCGGATCGTCCTGCTCGCTGCGCGCCATCAGCAGGAAGGTTTCCAGCTCGGAAGAGAAATACTCCGCGCGGCGCGGGTAGTTAAAGGAGAGCGTCGCCAGCGCATCCAGGATGCGGGTTTTACCCATCACGCGGCCCCAGCGGGTTTCCACGCCGATAATCCCGACGATGATTTCAGGCGGTACGCCGTACACCTGCCACGCGCGGTTGAGCGCATCTTCATACTGATTCCAGAACACCACGCCGTTTTGCACGTTGTCCGGGGTAATAAACTGTTTGCGGTAGCGCAGCCACGCGCCGTTCGGCCCGCTCGGCACCTGGGCCGTCGGCGCCTGCCTGTCCATCAGGCGCAGCACGTAGTCCAGACGCTTGGCCTGAGACAAAATTTCGTGCAGCTGCTGTCTGTCAAAGCCGTGTTTGCTCACCATTTTATCGATGAACTGCTCGGCCGCCGGGTTATTCGCGAAGTCGCCGCCCATCTGCATCATATTGTGCTGCGGCTCCAGCAGGAATCCTCCGGAAGGCGCGCCCGCCGTTTGCTGAACGGCTTCGGTCTTAGGTTTGCTACTACAGGCAGACAGCAGAATAAGCGCAGGCAACAGCGCTGCATAACGACGCTTGAACATGAGACATCCATTTAACGGGTTCGATAAGAACCCAGTATGGTAAAGCATCCGCAACACCTCAAGGAAGCGGTACGCACCTCCCCCACGCAAATCCGCGCTTTTTTCCACCTAAAATCATTCACCCCATCAATAAACTTTCAAAATAATCCATTTTTCTTTCATTGTGAGATCTAACTAACACTTTAAAACCTTTCAAAGTGATTATTATTAGCCCAGTCAGACAAAAACAAAAAAGCCCCACAGGAGAGAAGAATGATAGAAACCATCACCCACGGCGCCGAGTGGTTCATCGGGCTGTTTCAGAAAGGCGGAGAAGTGTTCACGGGCATGGTGACCGGGATCCTGCCCCTGCTGATCAGCCTGCTGGTGATCATGAACGCGCTGATTAACTTTATCGGCCAGCAGCGCATTGAACGCTTCGCCCAGCGCTGTGCCGGGAATCCGCTGTCCCGCTACCTGGTACTGCCGTTCATCGGTACCTTCGTGTTCTGCAACCCGATGACCTTAAGCCTCGGCCGCTTCATGCCGGAAAAGTACAAGCCGAGCTACTACGCCGCCGCCTCCTACAGCTGCCATTCCATGAACGGCCTGTTCCCGCACATTAACCCCGGCGAGCTGTTCGTCTATCTCGGGATCGCCAGCGGTCTCACCACACTTGGCCTGCCGCTCGGCCCGCTGGCGGTGAGCTACCTGCTGGTCGGCCTGGTCACCAACTTCTTCCGCGGCTGGGTGACCGACCTCACCACCGCCATTTTTGAGAAAAAAATGGGCATCCAGCTTGAACAGAAAGTCCATCTTTCAGGAGCCACAGCATGAACCGGATCCGCATTGAGAAAGGCACGGGCGGCTGGGGCGGCCCGCTGGAGTTCGACGCCACCGAAGGCAAAAAGATCGTCTACATCACCGCAGGCACGCGCCCGGCTATCGTCGACAGGCTGCGCGAGCTGACCGGCTGGGAAGCGGTCGACGGCTTCAAGGAAGGCGAGCCGCCGGAAGCGGAAATCGGCGTGGCGGTGATCGACTGCGGCGGCACGCTGCGCTGCGGTATCTATCCGAAGCGCCGCATTCCGACGGTGAATATTCACTCCACCGGAAAATCCGGCCCGCTGGCGCAGTACATCCTTGAGGACATTTACGTCTCAGGCGTGAAGGAGGACAACATCACGCTGGTGAATGGCACTGCCGCGCCGCAAAAAGCGGTCCCGCGCGAGTACGACACCAGCAAGAAAATCACCGAGCAGAGCGACGGCCTGCTGGCGAAGGTCGGGATGGGCATGGGTTCCGCCGTGGCGGTGCTGTTCCAGTCCGGGCGCGACACCATCGACACGGTGCTGAAAACCATCCTGCCGTTTATGGCGTTCGTCTCGGCGCTGATCGGCATCATCATGGCGTCCGGCCTGGGCGACTGGATTGCCCACGGCCTCGCCCCGCTCGCCAGCCACCCGCTCGGGCTGGTGACGCTGGCGCTGATCTGCTCCTTCCCGCTGCTGTCGCCGTTCCTCGGCCCGGGCGCGGTGATTGCCCAGGTTATCGGCGTGCTGATTGGCGTGCAGATTGGTCTGGGGAACATCCCTCCACACCTCGCCCTGCCCGCCCTGTTTGCCATTAACGCCCAGGCGGCGTGCGACTTCATCCCCGTTGGGCTGTCGCTGGCGGAAGCGCGCCAGGACACCGTGCGCGTGGGCGTGCCGTCAGTGCTGGTGAGCCGCTTTCTGACGGGCGCGCCGACGGTGCTGATTGCCTGGTTTGTCTCCGGCTTTATTTATCAATAAGAGGTTCCTGCGATGACCGTCATTTACCAGACCACCATTACCCGTATCGGCCAGAGCGCTGCCGACGCACTGAGCGACCAGATGCTGATCACCTTCCGCGAAGGCGCCCCGGCGGATATCGAAGAGTTTTGTTTTATCCACTGCCACGGCGAGCTGAAGGGCGAGCTGAAGGCAGGAAGCCTGCTGGAGCTGGGCGAGGCGCGCTATGCCGTCACCGCCGTGGGCGACGTGGCCGAGCAAAACCTGCGCGAGCTGGGGCACATCACCCTGCGTTTCGATGGCCAGCCGCAGGCCGAATATCCCGGCACGGTTCACGTAGCGGGCCCGGTTCCGCAGGCTGTCACCCCAGGCTGCACGTTAAAATTTGTTGCGTAATTAAGGAGAAACACATGAGTCAGGTTGCCGTTGTCATTGGTGGAGGACAAACCTTAGGCGAGTTCCTCTGCCGTGGGCTTGCCGCAGAGGGTTACCGCGTGGCGGTAGTGGACATTCAGAGTGAAAAAGCCGCCCGCGTGGCGGACACCATTAACACCGAGTTTGGTGAAGGGATGGCGTACGGGTTTGGTGCCGACGCCACCAGCGAGCAGAGCGTGATGGCGCTGGCCCGCGGCGTGGACGAGATTTTTGGGCGTACCGACCTGCTGGTCTACAGCGCGGGGATTGCGAAAGCGGCCTTTATCAGCGATTTCGAACTGGGGGATTTTGACCGCTCGCTGCAGGTGAATCTGGTGGGCTATTTCCTCTGCGCCCGCGAGTTTTCCCGTCTGATGATCCGCGACGGCGTTCAGGGGCGCATCATTCAGATCAACTCCAAATCAGGGAAAGTGGGCAGCAAGCACAACTCCGGCTACAGCGCGGCGAAGTTTGGCGGCGTGGGGCTAACGCAGTCTCTGGCGCTGGATCTGGCCGAGTACGGCATTACCGTGCATTCGCTGATGCTGGGCAACCTGCTGAAATCACCGATGTTCCAGTCCCTGCTGCCGCAGTACGCCACCAAGCTCGGCATCAAGGCCGAGGAAGTGGAGCAGTACTACATCGATAAAGTGCCGCTGAAGCGCGGGTGCGATTATCAGGACGTGCTGAACATGCTGCTGTTTTACGCCAGCCCGAAAGCCTCGTACTGCACCGGGCAGTCGATTAACGTGACCGGCGGGCAGGTGATGTTCTGATCGAGCGGCCTGATGCCCTCACCCCAGCCCTCTCCCACCGGGAGAGGGAACAAAACAAGGAGCCGATATGGTCACCGCACTCATCACCGTCGCCGCCCTCGCCTGGATTTGCCAGATGGCGTTTGGCGGCTGGCAGATCCACCAGTTTAACCGGGCGTTTGATGCCCTGTGCCAGAAAGGCCGCGTGGGCGTCGGGCGGTCCGGCGGCCGATTTAAGCCGCGCGTAGTGGTGGCGATTGCGCTGGATGAAAACAACCGCGTCTGCGATTCCCTCGTCATGCGCGGTATAACCGTCTTCGCCCGCCCGGCGAAAATCCAGGCAATCGACGGCATTTTGCTGCAGGAATTACGGCCCGATGTGATCTTTCCCCATGATCCACTCTGTCAGAATGCACTATCATTAGCGCTTAATCTGAAACATGGATAATTTCGTTGTGAAAGCTATAGACTTGCGAAATTATCATTTCGCAACCTAAGGAACGAAGCGCCTATGAAACCTCGTCAGCGGCAGGCGGCCATTCTCGAGCATCTGCAAAAACAGGGAAAATGCTCGGTAGAGGATCTGGCCCACTACTTTGACACCACCGGCACGACAATACGCAAGGACCTGGTATTGCTCGAAAACTCTGGCGCCGTCATTCGAACCTACGGCGGCGTGGTGCTCAATAAGGACGAAGCCGACCCGCCTATCGATCACAAAACGCTGATCAATACCCACCAGAAAGCGCTGATTGCCGAAGCCGCCGTCAAATTTATCCACGATGGCGATTCCATCATTCTGGATGCAGGCAGCACCGTCCTGCAGATGATCCCGTTGCTCAGCCGCTTTAACAACATCACGGTGATGACCAACAGCCTGCACATCGTCAACGCCCTGTCGGAGTTCGACAGCGAGCAGACCATCCTGATGCCCGGCGGCACCTTCCGCAAAAAATCGGCGTCGTTTCACGGCCAGCTGGCGGAGAATGCCTTCGAGCACTTCAGCTTTGATAAACTGTTTATGGGCACCGACGGCATCGACCTGAACGCAGGCGTTACAACGTTCAACGAGGTGTTCAGCGTCAGTAAAGCGATGTGCAACGCCGCGCGGGAAGTGATTTTGATGGCAGACTCGTCGAAGTTTGGCCGCAAAAGCCCCAACATTGTCTGTAGCCTTGAAAGCGTTGATAAGCTGATTACCGACGCGGGTATCGACCCGGCGTTCAGGAAAGCGCTGGAAGAGAAAGGAATCGACGTGATCGTAACCGGAGAAAGAGATGAGTGATTTTCTGTTAGAAACGGGCCGCCAGACGCTGATGCTGGAACTGCAGGAAGCCAGCCGCCTGCCGGAACGTCTGGGCGAGGATTTTGTCCGCGCCGCCAACACCATTATCCACTGCGAAGGCAAAGTGATCGTGGCGGGCATCGGTAAATCCGGCCATATCGGCAAAAAGATTGCCGCGACGCTCGCCAGCACCGGCACCCCGGCGTTCTTCGTGCATCCGGCAGAGGCGCTGCACGGCGATCTGGGGATGATTGAAAGCCGCGACGTGATGCTGTTTATCTCCTACTCCGGTTCGGCCAAAGAGCTGGACCTGATTATTCCGCGCCTGCAGGAAAAATCGGTCGCCCTGCTGGCGATGACCGGGAAATCCCGCTCGCCGCTGGCGCTGGCCGCCAAAGCGACGCTGGATATTTCCGTTGAGCGTGAAGCCTGTCCGATGCACCTCGCCCCAACCTCCAGCACCGTTAACACCCTGATGATGGGCGACGCGCTGGCAATGGCGGTGATGCAGGCGCGCGGCTTTAACGAAGAAGATTTCGCCCGTTCGCATCCTGCGGGCGCGCTCGGCGCACGCCTGCTCAACAAGGTTCACCACCTGATGCGCACCGACGATGCCATTCCGCAGGTCAAACTCGATACCAGCGTCATGGACGCGATGCTGGAGCTGAGCCGCACCGGTCTGGGGCTGGTTGCGGTATGCGATGACAACGGGAGCGTCAAGGGCGTGTTCACCGACGGCGACCTGCGCCGCTGGCTGGTGGGCGGCGGCAGGCTGGAAACCAACGTGTCGGACGCCATGACCAAAGGCGGGCTGACGCTCAACGCCGAGAGCCGCGCCATTGAAGCCAAAGAGGTGCTGATGAAGCGCAAAATCACCGCCGCGCCGGTGGTGGATGATGCCGGCAGGCTGTGCGGTGCCATCAACCTGCAGGACTTCTATCAGGCCGGGATTATCTAACCCTTCAGTCCCAGACGCTTCGCCAGCCTGTGCAGGTTGGCGACGTCCATCTCCAGCGCCCGCGCGCACGCCGCCCAGCTGCGGTTATTCTGCTCCAGCGCGCGGGTAATCATCTTACGCTGAAACGCCTCCGTGGCTTCACGCAGATTTTCATTCACTATCTCTGGCGCAGCCTGCGCGATAGCCGGTACGGTTTCATCCTGGAGCGCAAAATGCCGCGCGTGGATCACCACTTCGTCACCCGAACGCGTCGCCCGCGCCAGCACTACCGCGCGGTGGATCGCGTGCTCCAGCTCGCGCACGTTGCCCGGCCAGCCGTAGCTCAACAGATGCGACCTCGCACCCGGGCTCAGCACCACGCGGGAAAGCCCCATCCTGAGACGGCACTGCTCGCAGAAAAAGCCCGCCAGCAGCACCACGTCATCCCCGCGCTCGCGCAGCGGCGGCACGGTAAGCGGGAACACGCTCAGGCGATGAAACAGGTCGGCGCGAAACTGCCCTGCCAGCACCGCTTCACGCAGGTCGCGGTTAGTGGCCGCCAGCACGCGAACGTCCACTCTGTGACTGCGGTCATCCCCCACGCGCTGAATGTCGCCGTACTGCAGCACGCGCAGCAGCTTGGCCTGCAGCGACAGGGAGAGCTCGCCGATTTCATCCAGAAACAGCGTGCCGTTATCGGCCATTTCGAACTTACCGCTGCGGTTGCTGATGGCCCCGGTAAACGCCCCTTTAACGTGACCAAACAGCTCGCTTTCCGCCACGCTTTCCGGCAGCGCGGCGCAGTTGAGATACACCAGCGGGTTCACCGCGCGCGGCGACGCTTCGTGAATGGACTTCGCGACCAGCTCCTTACCGGTGCCGGTTTCCCCGAAGATCAGCACGTTTAAATCTGAGGCGGCGACAATCTCAATCTCTTTTTTGAGCTGCGCCATGCCCGGAGAAAGGCCGATCATCTCCGTGTGCGTCACCTGCTCAAACGCCGCCGGGCTGCCGGGAAGAATGTTCTGGCTCTCCAGCTGTTCAATCAGCAGAGCATTGTTTAGCGCCCCGGCGGCCAGGGCGGCAATCAGGCGCAGCTCTTCGTCGCTAAAGGTGTCGAACTGGTCCGGCGACAGGCCGTCGAGGGTCAGTGCGCCAATCAGGTTTTGTCCGGCAAACAGCGGCAGGCCAATACAGGCGTGCACCTTCAGGCTCTCCTGTCCGGGAATCAACCCGTCGTACGGGTCGGGCAAGTCGCTGTCCGCCGGGAAGCGCACCACGTCACCCGCGCGGGCGATGGTTTCCAGACGCGGATGGCCCTCAAGGGTAAAACGCCGTCCGAGCACATCCTTCGCCAGCCCGTCGATTGCCAGTGGAATAAACTGCCGCCCCTCGTAGCGCAGCAGCGCGGACGCATCGCACTCAAGCACGTGGCGCAGCGTGGAGATCAGCCGCTGAAAGCGGTCCTGATGGCCGATACCGGTCTGCAGCTCAATGGCGATCTTCGCCAGCACGTCTACGGAAAAGCTCATAGTGACCTCGCTGTCATTTTGACAATGCATATTGTCATATTGACACTAATTTTGATAGTCATAATGACTACCCATTACGGATCACAAAAATATTAACTAAGTAAAATCAATAAATTAAAAACTGGCACGCAACTTGATATAGGCAAACCATCTTATTTGAAAATGCTGTATTACGTAGAGGTTGCTATGTCTATTCTGGTTAAAAATAACATTCATTGGGTGGGTCAACGTGACTGGGAAGTGCGCGATTTCCACGGGACGGAATACAAAACGCTGCGCGGCAGCAGCTACAACAGCTATCTCATCCGCGAAGGAAAAAACGTGCTGATCGATACCGTCGATCACAAGTTCAGCCGCGAGTTTGTGCAGAACCTGCGCAGTGAAATCGACCTGGACGCCATCGACTACATCGTCATCAACCACGCGGAAGAAGATCACGCCGGTGCGCTGACCGAGCTGATGTCTTACATTCCGAACACGCCTATCTACTGCACCACCAACGCCATCGACTCGATCAACGGCCATCACCACCATCCGGAGTGGAACTTCCACACCGTGAAAACCGGCGACGCGCTGGATATCGGCAACGGCAAGCAGCTGATCTTCGTGGAAACGCCGATGCTCCACTGGCCGGACAGCATGATGACCTACATGACCGGCGACGCGGTGCTGTTCAGCAACGACGCCTTCGGCCAGCACTACTGCGACGAGCGCCTGTTCAACGACGAAGTGGACCAGACCGAACTCTTCGAGCAGTGTCAGCGCTACTACGCCAACATCCTGACCCCGTTCAGCCGTCTGGTGACGCCAAAAATCACCGAGATCCTCGGCTTTAACCTGCCGGTGGACATGATTGCCACCTCCCACGGCGTAGTGTGGCGTGAGAACCCAACCCAGATTGTGGAGCTGTACCTGAAGTGGGCGGCGGACTATCAGGAAGACCGCATCACTATTTTCTACGACACCATGTCCAACAATACCCGCATGATGGCGGACGCCATTGCCCAGGGCATCAACGAAGTGGACCCAAACGTGGCGGTGAAAATCTTCAACGTGGCGCGCAGCGATAAGAATGAGGTTTTGACCAACGTGTTCCGCTCTAAGGGCGTGCTGGTGGGCACCTCCACCATGAACAACGTGATGATGCCGAAAATTGCCGGTCTGGTAGAAGAGATGACCGGCCTGCGTTTTCGCAACAAGCGTGCCAGCGCCTTTGGCTCCCACGGCTGGAGCGGCGGCGCGGTAGACCGTCTGTCTACTCGGCTGCAGGATGCGGGCTTTGAGATGTCCCTGAGCTTGAAGGCGAAATGGCGGCCGGATATCGACGCGCTCGAAATCTGCCGCCAGCACGGCCGCGACATTGCACGTCAGTGGGCGCTCGCTCCGCTGCCGGAAGCGGCAGCCAAACCCACCGAACAGCAGGAAGCCTGCGCCTGTGCCGCCGCGGCAGGCGCCGATCTCGGCCCGCGCATGCAGTGCAGCGTCTGCCAGTGGATTTACGACCCGGCGCTGGGCGAGCCGCTGCAGGACGTTGCTCCTGGAACGCCGTGGAGTGACGTGCCGGACAACTTCCTCTGCCCGGAGTGTTCACTCGGTAAAGACGTCTTTGACGAACTGGGTACGGAGGCAAAATGAACAACGGTATCGTCATCATCGGCTCGGGCTTTGCCGCCCGCCAGCTGGTGAAAAACATCCGCAAGCAGGACGCCAGCGTGCCGCTGACGGTGATTGCCGCCGACAGCATGGACGAGTACAACAAGCCCGATCTAAGCCACGTCATTAGCCAGAATCAGCGCGCCGAAGACCTCACCCGCCAGACGGCGGGGGAGTTCGCGGAACAGTTTAACCTGCGCCTGTTCCCGTACACCTGGGTCACCGACATCGACGCTGCCGCCCACGTGGTGAAAGCAAAAGAGAAAACCTGGCAGTACGACAGACTGGTGCTGGCCACGGGTGCCTCTGCGTTTGTGCCGCCGGTTGAAGGCCGCGAGCTGATGCTCACCCTCAACAGCCAGCAGGAGTATCAGGCCAGCGAAACGGCGCTTCGCGACGCACAGCGCGTGATGATTGTCGGCGGCGGGCTGATAGGCACCGAGCTGGCGATGGATTTCTGCCGGGCGGGTAAATCCGTGACTCTGGTCGACCATGCGGCGAGCATTCTGTCGTCGCTGATGCCAGCAGAAGTAAGCAGTCGCTTACAGCATCGCCTGACCGACATGGGGGTGCATCTGCTGTTGAAATCGCAGCTGCAAAGCCTGAGCAAAACCGAAGGCGGCATTCGTGCCACGCTCGACCGCAGCCGCAGCGTTGAGGTGGATGTGGTAATCGCGGCAACGGGCCTGCGCCCGGAAACCGCGCTGGCGCATCGCGCAGGCGCCGAAATACAGCGTGGCGTGAAGGTAAATAGCTACCTGCAAACCAGCCAGCCCGATATTTACGCGTTAGGTGACTGCGCTGAAATTAACGGTCAGGTACTGCCATTTTTGCAGCCAATTCAATTAAGCGCGATGTATCTGGCGAAAAACCTGCTCGGCGGCAGCGCGCCGCTGAAATTACCCGCCATGCTGATTAAAGTCAAAACGCCGGAATTACCGCTGCATCTTGCCGGTGAAACGCAGCGTCAGGATCTGAACTGGCAAATTACCCTCGAACCGCAGGGAATGGTCGCGCGCGGCGCGGATAACGAGGGTCAGATTCGCGCTTTTGTGGTTAGTGAAGACCGGATGAAGGAGGCTTTCGCTCTGCTGAAACTGTTACCTGCTTAACACTCGCGTTGCCGGGCGGCGCTTCGTTTACCCGGCCAACAACGAGTCTACGCCGACTTAACCTTTGAATTTTATTATTCACCGCCCCGATATTCAGGGGCTTTTTCTTACGCATTCTATTCATCAAATAAATGCAAAGCAGATATATCATCGCCATCAATCCCTTATTTATTATTTTCGTAAATGCTTTAATATGAAACAGCTTAAAAACATCATCCTGTTTTATTATTGGCAGCCGAATCAGTCTGAAAAGACGTCATCAGCAGGAGGCAAATCATGGCGAATTTTTATAAATAACTCAATTATCTTTATCGTTATTTCACACAAGAGAAGAATGCGGAATATATTTATTCCGCAAAAGTCCTACATTTTCAGCATCTTTTTTATCGGTATGCCGCTATGCGCCAGCCATTGAGGAAGACGCGGAGGTTGCGCCGTGCAGTAGCCGGTTCAGGAACGTACCACCAGCGCGTCGTAGCCGCGCCAGCGGTAGTTGACCATGGAGATCAGCCAGCAGGCGACAAACAGCCCGACCACCACAAACCCGGCGTTGCCAAGATTGTCGTTTACCGCGCCAATCAGATCCCACACGCCGCCGCTGAGGGCAAATTTGTCCATCAGCAGACCCAGCGCTTCCAGCCCGCCGATAAACAGCGCCACCACCACGGAGGTGCCGGTGATGGTCATGTTGTAGTAGAGCTTGCGCTGCGGCTTGTTGAACGCCCAGCCGTAGGCACCAACCATCAACAGGTTATCGAGGGTATCCACCAGCGCCATACCGCTGGCGAAGAGCGCCGGGAAGACCATGATTGACCACACCGACATCCCGCTTGACGCGCTGGCGGCAGAGATCCCCAGCACGCCAATCTCGGTGGCCGTGTCAAAGCCGAGGCCAAACAGGAAACCGACCAGGTACATCTGCCAGCTTTTATTCACCAGGCGGAAGGTTTTGCCAAACAGCCAGTTCATGACGCCGCCCTGGGCAGGGAGCGTGATGTCGCCCTGCACGGGCCTGCCCTGTTTCAGCGCCTGAAAACTGCGCCAGACGCCGCGCAGAATCACCATGTTCACCAGCGCCATCGCCAGCAGGAAGGTGGCGGAAACCGCGGTGCCGATCAGGCTGCCGGTTTCGTGGAACCATTCCATGTTTTTCTGAAACGCCGTCGCGGTCGCGGCGATAGCAATGGAGGCCAGCACCACGATGGTGGAGTGTCCCAGCGAGAACCACGCCCCCACGCCGGACGGACGTTTGCCCTGCTGCATCATCTTACGCGTCACGGTATCGATGGCCGCGATGTGGTCAGCGTCCACCGCGTGACGCAGCCCGTAGCACCACGCCAGCAGGCTGGCGGCCATCAGCGCCGTGCTGCCGCTAAAAGCGTGCCATGCCCATCCCCAGGCCAGCAGGTTTGCCATTACCAGAGCCAGCAGCAGAAGCGCGGCGCGAGGTTCATTGCGTAAGAGTCGTAACATTTTAAGTCCTTTGTGAACATGACCGGGCGGCGGCGATCGCCGCCTGCCCGAAGGAGATCGCTCCGTCACCTGCGGGCAGGCGCGAAGGAAAAAGAAGCGTAAAGTCAGAAAGATAATGACGCAGGCGCGCGCGCAGCAGACGGTTGTGCAGCACGCCGCCGCTGAGACAGATTGTCGACAGCGACAGGCGTCGGGCATGGAGCGCGGCGAGTTCCGCCAGCCCTTTTGCCAGCGCGTCGTGAAACGCCCACGCGCGCTCGCAGGGATCCGCCTGCCAGGCCAGCCACTGCTGCCAGAAAAGCGCGAGGTTGTCGACAGACAACGTCACCGGATGGTCGAGGCCCGCGCACTGCGAGGCCAGCGCTTCCAGCCGGCAGGCCACTTCACCTTCCCAGGATTGGGTTTCAATACCCAGCGCGCAGGCGACCGCATCAAACAGGCGACCACAGGACGAGGCCTGCGGCGCGTTGATGCCGCGCCGGATCGCCGTTGCCAGCAGCGGCCAGTTTTGACGCTGAACCGCGCGCGTTTCCGGGTACTGCTGCCAGTCAGGGACAAACGCCAGGCAGTGGGCGAGCAGGTTGCGCCACGGCTGCCGCGCCGCCAGATCGCCCCCCGGCAGCGCAACGGCAGGCAGCCCGCCCAGACGCTCGCACGCGAGATAGCTCACCCGCAGGCACTCCCCGCCCCACAGCGCGCCGTTCTCGCCCATGCCGATCCCGTCCAGCGTCAGGGCGATAACGTCGCCGCCCTCACGCGGCCAGCCGTTCTCCGCCAGGCACGCCGCCGCGTGGGCGTGATGATGGAGCACGGTTTCGACCGGCAGCCCCTGCGCCTGCGCCCATTGTTGTGTGTGGTACCCCGGATGGGCATCGCACACCACGCGCTCAGGCTGGAAGGCGTAGATGTCCTGCATCGTCGAGAGCGCGCCGCGCCACTGTGCTTCGACGCCCTCGTTACCGAGATCGCCAAAATGCTGGCTCAGCACCGCCTGGCTGCCACGCACCAGGCAGAAGGTGTTTTTCATCTCCGCGCCGGTGCATAGCATGGCGGGGATATTCTCAAAACCCGCAGGCAACGCGACGGCATCCGGCACAAAACCGCGCGCCCGGCGAAGCATCGCGCCGTCCCGATCCATCACTGAATCATCCATTCGTTGCAGGATATCGCGGTTGTGCAGCAGGAAGCCGTCCGCAATGCTGCCCAGTTCATCCAGCGCCTGTTGATTACTGATGGCAGGCGGTCTGCCGCTGAGGTTGCCGGAAGTCATCACCAGCGGGCGCTGGCAGTCCATCATCAGCAGGTGTTGCAGCGGATTAGCGGGAAGCATAATGCCAATACAATCGAGCCCCGGTGCAATCCCTTCGGGAAACCCGGGAAGCGAGGCTTTTGGGGTCAGCACAATCGGCGCTGCGGAGGAGCGTAACAGCGTCTGGATCGCCTCCGGCACGCCGTCCGCATTTGGGATCATCACCGCCAGCGGCTTCGCCGGACGCTGCTTGCGGGCCCGAAGCGTCGCGACCGCCTGCGGATTACGCGCGTCGCAGACGAGATGAAAACCGCCCAGCCCTTTGACCGCGACAATACCACCGTTTTTCAGCATCGCCACCGCCGCGCTCAGCGCAGCCTCACGGGAAGCGGTGTTGACGCCCGCGCGCCATTCCAGCGCTGGCCCGCAGTCAGGGCAGGCTGCGGGCTGGGCGTGAAAACGTCGATCGGCTGGGTTACGGTATTCCGTCTCACAAGGCAGGCAGAGGGGAAATGCGGCCATTGACGTGGCCGGACGGTCATAGGGCATCGCGCGGATAATGGTAAACCGCGGCCCGCAGTGCGTGCAGTTGATGAACGGATAGCGATAGCGGCGCTCGGCAGGGTCGCGCATTTCAGCCAGGCACGCCGGACAGGTCGCGGCATCGGGGACAATCTGCGTGTCCATCGCCCCGCCCGCGCTGTGGCGGATGGTAAAGTCCTCCGGCACCTGCGCCCACGTAAACGGCTGCGTTTCAACGTGGTCAATGCGTGCCAGCGGTGGGCAGTCCTGATGCAGCCTCGCGGTAAAGGCCCCCCCATTACCCGCGAGGCGCACCAGCACGCCCTCTCCATCATTGCAGACGTCACCGGTCAACTGAAGCGCCTGCGCCAGCTGCCAGACGAAGGGGCGAAACCCCACGCCCTGCACCTTACCGCGCACGCGCAGCTGGACACCGTTACTGCTCATGGCGGATCAGAACAGCAGCGATGACGACGTGTCGAATGCCGCGCGACGGCGCTTTTCGGCACTCATCTGCTCAAGCTTGTCGCGATCCACGCAGACCAGCGCATGCGTCGGGCAGGCTTCCATGCAGGCCGGACCGGCGTCGCGGTGATAGCAAAGATCGCATTTGTTGGCTTCGGCTTTCTCCGCACGTACGCTCAGCCCCATGCCGCTGTTGCGTACTACCGGACGAACAACCACCTCCATCGCGCCGTACGGGCAGGCGACCACGCAGGTTTTGCAGCCAATGCAGCGCTCCTGCATTACGTGCACAAAGCCTTTCTCGCGTTTAATCGCCCCGTTCGGGCAGACGTTCGCGCACGGTGCATCTTCGCACTGGCGACAGATGGCGGCGGTAGAAATATTCACGCCTTTGATGACGTGGATGCGCGGCAGGAACGTGTCAGGGGTGAGCGACGCGCAGTCCTGCTCCGCCTGATGGGAAACCACGCACGCCACTTCACAGGTACGGCAACCAATACACTTACTGGCATCGGCCATAATAAAACGGTTCATCTGCTTCTCCAGCATTACAGTTATGCGCGGAGATATTCATAAACCGTGCCAATAATTAACTTATTGATTTTATATGAATTTAAAAATTGCGGCGGCGCTGTCATCGTCACTTATGACGATGACAGCTGTCGACATCAGCGGTGCGGGCCGTCAATAACGGAGTCGCGCAGGATAAGTTCGCCGGAGAAGGTTAGCTGATACTTAAACTCACCCCCGTCGAGCATGAAGATCAGGCGGCTGATGGTCTCTTTAATCATCTCCGTCACCGGAATACGCACGCTGGAAAGCGACGGCACGATGTAGGGCGCGATGGCCACGTCGTCAAAACCGATCACCGACACCGCGTCCGGCGCGGCCACGCCGCTGTCGTGCAGCTGCTTCATGGCGCCAATTGCCATATCGTCATTACTCGCCACCAGCGCCGTAAAGCGTTCGCCGCGTGCAAGCAGTTCGGAAACCGCCGCCGCGCCGCTGGCGGGGTTCCACTTCCCCTGCGCAATAAGGCCCTCGCGCAGCGGAATACCGTGCTGCGCCAGCGCGTCCTTGTAGCCGGAGAGACGCTCAACCCCGGTGGGAGAATCCAGCGAGCCGGTGATAAACGCGATCTCCCGGTGCCCTTTCGCAATCAGCTGCGACACCGCCTCCTGGCTGGAGGCTTTATGATCTGACCACACGCAGTGGCTGCTGTTTTTCCGCAGGCGGCGGTTGAGCACCATTATGGGCTGCTCGCACTTTTCAACGATCTCGTCCATCTCTTCCACGCTCAGGAAACGCGGATAGATAATCACCGCATCGCAGCGCATATCGAGCAGGTACTGGATCGCCTCGCGCTCTTCATTCGCGCTGTGCTTGCCGTCCGCGAGGATCAGCTGCCGCCCCTTTTCTTCCGTCATGCGCGCGGCGTGAAACAGCAGTTCGCTAAAGTAGACGCCGTGATAGAGGGTGTTAGTCACCACCAGCCCCAGCGTCTGGGTACGTTTGGTTGCCAGGTTTCGCGCCAGCAAATTCGGGCGATAGCCGCTCTCTTCAATGGCCTGAAACACCCGGTCTTTGGTCTCCTGGCTGACGTAGCCATTTCCCGACAGCACCCGGGACACCGTGGCTTTCGAAACGCCTGCCCGCTTCGCCACTTCAAGCATCGTGGTCATATTATTATTCCGTCTGAATCTGATGGAGCGCAGTGTACTGCACTGCAAAAAAATTGTCGCAGCGGTGAAATCACGCTTTCGATACTCCATTGCGATCTGCATCACGAAACGAAAAAATGGTCAAAAAGCGATCTTGTTTCATTCACAGAAACTCATGATGATTATGTGGAACCGGTTTCCTACATGTCTCACAACAATAACAGGATCACATCCGATGGCCAAAAATTACGCTGCGCTGGCGAACGACGTTATCAGCGCGCTGGGCGGCAAAGAGAACATCGTCGCCGTCACCCACTGCATGACGCGTCTGCGTTTCGTACTGAAAGACGAAAGCCTGACCGACGCAGCGCGCCTGAAAAGCATCAGCGGCGTCCTCGGCGTAGTGCGCAACGACAACCAGTGCCAGGTCATTATTGGCAATACGGTTTCACAGGCGTACCGCGAAGTGGTGAGCCTGCTGCCCACGGACCTGCAGCCCGCAGTACCGGAAGGTCCGCAGAAGATGACCTTACGCCGAATTGGCGCCGGGATCCTCGACGCGCTGATCGGCACCATGTCCCCGCTGATCCCGGCGATCATCGGTGGCTCGATGGTCAAGCTGCTGGCGATGATCCTCGAGATGACCGGCGTACTGCCAAAAGGCGCGCCGACGCTCACCATCTTGACCGTCATCGGCGACGGCGCGTTCTTCTTCCTGCCGCTGATGGTGGCGGCCTCGGCGGCGGTGAAATTCAAAACCAACATGTCGTTGGCCATCGCCATCGCGGGCGTGCTGGTGCACCCGAGCTTTATCGAGCTGATGGCGAAAGCCGCGCAGGGAGAGCACGTTGAGTTCGCCTTTATTCCGGTTACGGCGGTGAAATACACCTACACGGTGATCCCGGCGCTGGTGATGACCTGGTGCCTGTCATACATCGAACGCTGGGTGGATCGCATTACCCCGGCGGTGACGAAAAACTTCCTCAAGCCGATGCTGATCGTGCTGATTGCCGCCCCGCTCGCCATTGTGCTGATTGGCCCGCTGGGGATCTGGATCGGTAGCGCCATCTCCGCGCTGGTCTACACCATTCACGGCTACCTTGGCTGGCTCTCCGTCGCCATCATGGGCGCGCTCTGGCCGCTGCTGGTGATGACCGGGATGCACCGCGTGTTTACGCCGACCATCATTCAGACCATTGCCGAAACGGGCAAAGAAGGGATGGTGATGCCGTCGGAAATCGGTGCCAACCTGTCGCTCGGCGGCTCGTCGCTGGCGGTGGCGTGGAAAACCAAAAACCCGGAGCTGCGCCAGACGGCGCTGGCGGCGGCAGCCTCCGCCATTATGGCGGGGATCTCTGAACCGGCCCTGTACGGCGTGGCGGTGCGTCTGAAACGTCCGCTGATTGCGAGCCTGATCAGCGGCTTTATCTGCGGGGCGGTCGCCGGCATGGCCGGTCTTGCCAGCCATTCGATGGCGGCACCGGGGCTGTTCACCAGCGTGCAGTTCTTCGACCCGGCCAACCCGATGACCATCGTCTGGGTGTTCGGCGTGATGGGGCTGGCAGTGGTGCTGTCGTTTGTTCTGACCCTGCTTTTAGGGTTTGAGGATATCCCGGTCGAAGACGAGGCTGAAAAAGCACGCACCCTGCAGACCGCACCGGTACAGAACAACGCAGCAAAAGCATAAATTGAAAGCGAGGTAAGAATGTCTGTTTTTCCACAAGGATTTTTATGGGGCGGCGCGCTTGCCGCCAACCAGAGTGAAGGTGCTTACCGTGAAGGCGGCAAAGGACTGACGACTGTCGATATGATCCCCCACGGGGCGAATCGCCTGGCGGTGAAGATCGGTAAGGAAAAGCGTTTTTCGCTGCGTGACGACGAGTTCTACCCGAGCCACGAAGCGATTGATTTTTACCATCGCTATAAAGAAGACATCGCCCTGATGGCGGAGATGGGCTTTACGGTGTTCCGCACCTCAATTGCCTGGAGCCGCCTCTACCCGAACGGCGACGAACCGCTGCCGAACAAAGAGGGCATTGCCTTCTACCGCGCGGTGTTCGAGGAGTGCAAAAAGTACAACATCGAGCCGCTGGTAACGCTCTGCCACTTCGACGTGCCTATGCACCTGGTGACGGAATACGGCTCGTGGCGCAACCGTAAGATGGTCGATTTCTTTGCCCGCTACGCCCGCACCTGCTTTGAAGAATTTAACGGGCTGGTGAAATACTGGCTGACCTTCAACGAAATCAACATCATGCTGCACAGCCCGTTCTCCGGCGCGGGGCTGGTGTTTGAAGAAGGTGAAAACGAAGACCAGGTGAAATACCAGGCCGCGCACCACGAGCTGGTAGCAAGCGCGCTGGCGACCAAAATCGCCCACGAGGTGAACCCGGAAAACCAGGTGGGCTGCATGCTGGCGGGCGGAAATTTCTATCCGTACTCCTGCAAGCCGGAAGACGTGTGGATGGCGCTGGAGAAAGACCGCGAGAATCTGTTCTTTATCGACGTGCAGGCGCGCGGCAGCTATCCGGCCTACTCCGCCCGCGTGTTCCGCGAGAAAGGCGTGGTGATTGTGAAAGATCCCGGCGACGACGAGTTGCTGAAAAACACCGTCGACTTTGTTTCGTTCAGCTATTACGCCTCACGCTGCGCGTCGGCGGACATGAACGCGGGCAACACCAGCGCGGCGAACATCGTGAAGTCCCTGCGTAATCCGCATATTCAGGTGAGCGAATGGGGCTGGGGCATCGACCCGCTCGGCCTGCGCATAACCATGAACATGATGTACGACCGCTACCAGAAGCCGCTGTTCCTGGTGGAAAACGGCCTCGGGGCGAAGGATGTCATTGATGAAAACGGCGAGATCAACGACGACTACCGCATCAGCTACCTGCGCGAGCACATCCGCGCGATGGGCGACGCGATTGAGGACGGCGTGCCGCTGATGGGCTACACCACCTGGGGCTGTATCGACCTGGTAGCCGCCTCAACCGGCGAGATGAGCAAGCGCTACGGGTTTGTGTACGTTGACCGCGACGACGCCGGAAACGGCACGCTGGACCGCAAGCGCAAGAAATCGTTCTGGTGGTATAAGAAGGTGATCGCGAGTAACGGGGCGGATCTCGAGTAGCCTGTTACCCTCACCCCGGCCCTCTCCCACAGGGAGAGGGAGAGGGGTTTGGTAGGCCCGGTAAGCTTAGCGCCACCGGGCACTGCTCAGAGCTGAGAAAAACCACCATCCCCAACCCACTCCGCAAGCCGTGAATAGACTACTTCCACCGCCTCTTTCACCGGCGGCGTCATCGGGTAATAGAACCCGACAATGTCCGGCTGGATCCCCAAAAACAGCACCTCGCCCACGTCGTCTTTAATCTGATCGACCAGGTAGTTCAGCGGCATATTGTGGGTGGTCATCATAAACATCTCGGCGATGTCGTCCGGGTCAATCAGTCGGATCTCACCGGGGTTGAGCCCCATATCGGTGGCATCGACGATTAACAGCCTGTCCGGGCGCAGCTCGCGTATGGCGACCACGTCGTTTTCCGGCGCGCTGCCGCCGTCAATCACCACCCAATTGCCCTGCGGATTCGCGGCGCACATATCCGCCAGCAGCGGGCCCGCGCCGTCGTCGCCCATCATGCTGTTGCCGACACACAGTAAAACGTCAGTCACGTAATCTCCTCACCATCAGGTAGATGGCGCTCTCCTGATGAATATCGTGCAGCATGCCGAGCAGCGTTTTGCTCCACGCCTGCTGCTCGGGGGTTTGCCTGCCGAGCGCCGCGTCAAAGGCGTTGGCGAGCATTGCAATGTGGTTGGCGTCGATGACGATCTCGCCGTACTTCGGCACGCCCTCCATCTTGCGCCGCGCCGTACTGCCCTCCTCCAGCGTGGCGATCCACGCCAGGTACTCGGGCCACGGGCAGCTCAGCGCCGCCTCCAGGCAGTCAATCACCCCGAGGTGATGCCCAATCGCCAGGCTGTAATAGACCACCTGCTGCGCCGCATCCGGCGTGGCATCGTTCTCATCAATAAACTTACGGCTCAGCTGGCTGAACACCACCGTTTCACTCATCGGATACGCGCCTCATCCACGATACTGTTCAGGTTCGCCACGATCTCATTGAGACGCGGATCGTTTTCCGCCTCCAGCCAGCGCGCCACCTGATGGTCGCCCTGGCTCAGCAGGCGCAGATAATCATCGGCAATCTGACGTCCGTAGCGATAGCCCGCCAGCCTGCGCGCCGTGCGGTCGATCTTCACCCGCAGCGGCTGCACCATGTCCGGGTGCAGGATGGCCGCAGGCCGGTTGTCCAGCTCGCCCGGCTCGCGCGCGTGGATTTTCTGCTCCAGCAGGCCAAGCGCCATCGCGAAGCCGTACAGCGTCGCAGCGGGCGTTGGCGGGCAGCCCGGAATGTAGACGTCCACCGGCACGATTTTGTCGGTACCGCCCCAGACGCAGTAAAGGTCGTGGAAGATGCCGCCGCTGTTGCCGCAGGCGCCGTACGAGATGCAGATTTTCGGGTCCGGCGCGGACTGCCAGGCGCGCAGCGCGGGCGAGCGCATGGCGCGGGTGACGGCTCCGGTAAACAGCAGAATGTCCGCATGACGCGGGGACGGCACCACTTTGATGCCGAAGCGCTCGGCGTCAAACAGCGGCGACAACGTAGCGAAGATCTCAATCTCGCAGCCGTTGCAGCCGCCGCAGTCCACGCGGTAGACGTAGGCCGAGCGTTTGATTTTTTTCAGCAGCGACGCCTTCATGCTGGCGATGGACTCCTCCACCGTCATCGGCACCGGAATGCCGTTAGCGTCGCGCGGGCCGAGTAAATTTTCCATCAGCTGGCCTCTCTCATATGGCGGGTGATATCAATGCGGTCGGACGGCAGCAGGCACTTCTGACGCTTGCACTCCGGGCAGGTTTCAAAGCTTTCGCGGTGATGCTCCGCGCGGGCGTCACCGTTGTGCTGCAGCAGCGCGATGGCGTAGTCGATCTCTTTTTGCACGGCGAACGGGCGCCTGCAGACGCGGCAGTTGCAGAGGTCAAAGCGCGACTGCTGCAGAAAATCCTCTTTCTTCCACACCGCCAGCTCGTACTCCTGCGACAGGCGAATGGCGACCGTCGGGCAGACCTCCTCGCAGCGGCCGCAGAAGATGCAGCGCCCGAGGTTAAACTGCCATGCCAGCTCGCCGGTTTTGAGATCCGTTTCCACCGTTAAGGCGTTCGACGGGCAGGCGTTGACGCAGGCCGCGCAGCCGATGCACTGCTGCGGGTTGTGCTCCGGCTTGCCGCGAAAGTTTTTATCCACCGGCATCGGCTCCAGCGGATAGCTGCTGGTCTGCGTGCCGGTTTTGATCGCTTTTTTGATAAAGGTAAACATGGCGAGTCCTTATTTCAGCGGCGAGTTTTTACGCTCGATGCTGTAGCGCTCAAGCTCTTTGTACGGCACCACCTGGCTTTTCTTCTTGCGCACGTCGACCACGGTCATGCGGTCGGTGCAGGAGTAGCACGGGTCGAGGCTGCCGATGATCAGCGGCGCATCGGAAACCGTGTTGCCGCGCAGCATATAACGCAGGGTTGGCCAGTTGGCGTAGGTGGCCGCACGGCAGCGCCAGCGGTAGAGCTTCTGGTTGTCGCCGGTCATGCTCCAGTGGATGTCGTCCCCGCGCGGCGCTTCGGCAAAGCCGAGGGCAAAGCGGTTCGGAATGTAGGTGAAGCCTTCCACCATCAGCGGGCCGCCCGGCAGGTTATCGAGGCCGTAGTCGATCATGTTCAGGGCGGTGAACACCTCGTTGATGCGCACCTTGAGGCGCGAGATGACGTCGCAGCCCTGCTCGCTGTGCACGGTCATCGGCAGCAGGCCGTAGCCGACGAACGGGTGATCGGCGCGCGTGTCGCGGGCGTGGCCGCTGGCGCGCACCATCGGGCCGACGTTGCTGAAGTCGCGGGCGATCTCCGGGTCAAGGCGGCCAATGCCGACGGTGCGCTGCTCGATGTTTGGCGTGCTGAGCAGCATGTCCACCAGCTCCTGCACGTCGCGGCGCATCTGCTGCGCCAGCTGGCGGGTCTGGATCATGTCGTCCTTCAGCAGGTCGCGGCGGATCCCGCCGATCAGGTTCAGGCCGTAGGTTTTACGCGCCCCGGTGAGGATCTCCGCCATCTTCATTGACGCTTCACGCACGCGGAAGAACTGCATAAACCCGGAGTCAAAGCCGACGAAGTGGCAGGCCAGGCCGAGGTTCAGCAGGTGCGAGTGCAGACGCTCCACCTCCAGCAGAATGGCGCGGATCATCTGCGCGCGCTCCGGCACCACGATCCCCATGCCGTTCTCCACCGAGGTGGTGTAGGCGGTGCTGTGGGCGAAGCCGCAGATGCCGCACACGCGGTCAGAGAGGAACGTCACTTCGTTGTAGCCCATGCGGGTTTCCGCCAGCTTTTCCATGCCGCGGTGGACGTAGAACAGGCGGTAGTCGGCGTCGATGATGTTCTCGCCGTCGACGAACAGGCGGAAGTGGCCCGGTTCGTCAGAGGTGACGTGCAGCGGGCCGATCGGCACCACGTTGTTCTTTTTGCTGCCCAGCTCGTTGATGAATTCGTAGGTTTCGCTGTCGGTGGTCGGCGCCGGGCGCTGGCGGTAGTCCATGCTGTCTTTGCGCAGCGGATAGAGTTCGTCCGGCCAGTCGTCCGGCAGCACCAGGCGGCGCTCGTCCGGCAGGCCGACCGGCACCAGGCCGTACATGTCGCGCACTTCGCGCTCGCCCCAGACCGCGGCAGGCACGCGCGGCGTGACGGACGGGTATTCCGGCTTATTCGGGTCGACTTCGACGCGCACGGTGAGCCAGCACTTTTCGCCCTGCTCCATCGACATTACGTAGTACACCGCATAGTTGCCGCACAGCTGGCGCTCGTCGTTGCCGAACAGCACCGACAGCCAGCCGCCCTGCTGGTAATAGAGAAACTCCACCACTTCCGGCAGATAGTTCACCTTAATGGTGACGGTTATCTGGTCTTTGGTTTGCCAGGACTCTTCCAGCACCACGCCGGGGAAAGCCTGATGCAACGCGGCGAGATACTGCTGACCTTTCTTTTCTTCAGACATAAATACTCTCTTTAATCACGCCACCAGCAAGGAGACGAACGCTAAAAATGCAAAACCAAAACCGGCCCAGGTGATGCGCGACGTTTCCACAAAACGCAGGCGCGCCATGCTGTTTTCAAACAGGGCAATCACCAGCACGCCGACCAGCAGCTTGAGGGCGGCAATAACAACCGCCAGCACCAGACCGGCCGCGGAGAAGTGCGTCATCTGCCCCCACGGGAAGAAGACGCCGACAAACATCTGCAGCACCACCAGCTGTTTGAGGCTGATGCCCCACTTCAGCACCGCGAAGCCGTAGCCGCTGTATTCGGTAAGCGGCCCTTCCTGCAGCTCCTGCTCGGCTTCCGCCAGATCGAACGGCAGTTTGCCCATCTCAATAAACGTGGCGAACGCGCAGGCGCAGAGCGCCAGTACCAGCGGGATCGAGCGCGCCACCGGCCAGTGGTAAACGGTGTGGGTGATAAAGCTGATGTGGGTGGAGCCCGCCACCTGCGCGGCGACCCACAGCCCCAGCACCAGGATCGGCTCGACCAGCACGCCGAGCATCGCCTCGCGGCTGGCGCCGATGCCGGTAAACGGGCTCCCGGTGTCCAGGCCCGCAATCGCAAAGAAAAAGCGGGCGATGGCAAAGAGGTAAATCAGCGTGATCAGATCGCCAAGCACGGGCAGCGGCGACGCCACCGTCACCACCGGCAGCGCGGTGGCGATGGTCAGCATGACGCCCACCATCACAAACGGCGTCAGGCGGAAGACCCAGCCTGCGGCATCCGGCGCGACGCTCTGACGGGAGAGCAGTTTAAAGAGATCGCGGTACTCCTGGAGCACACCGGGCCCGCGACGGTTATGCATTCGGGCGCGCGCCACGCGCGTGATGCCCGACAGCAGCGGCGCAGCGGCGAACAGCACCAGCGCCTGAAGAATTGCCAGTAACAGACTCATGTCAGGCTCCTCGTGAAATCACAATGACCACCAGCACCGCCAGCTCGATGACCGCCAGACGGCGGAACAGCGCGGGCGCGGCGGCACTCTGCCAGCCGGGTACCCAGCCCACCGGGTTCAGCCAGTAGCGTAGCTTCAGCACGGCGGCGAAGTTCTCCTTCACCGGCATGGCGAAACCGTGGGCGGTGATGACCATCGACTGTTCGTGTTCGTAGCCGCAGGCCCACGCCGCACCGCGCGAGCGGGAGGCGAGCCGGTCGCGTTTGAAGAACAGCATCAGAACGAGCGGCAGCAGCGGTGCGCCGATCAGCAGCAGCGCAATCATGGGCTGGGAGACGGTGGTATTCGCCACGGTCAGCGGCAGCGGAATGGCGTTGCCCAGCAGCGGCAGCAGCCACGGCGCGGCGACGCCGCCCGCGATGCAGCACAGCGCCAGCGCGACCACGCTCACCCCCATCAACAACGGTGCGCAGCAGGCGTTTTCCGCTTCGCGGGTGCGCGGCGCGCCGAGGAAGGTCACGCCGTAGACTTTCGCCATGCACATCACCGCCAGCGCCCCGGTAATCGCCAGCCCGACCGCCAGCAGCGGGCCGAGCAGGCGTGCGATAAATGCGTCGCTCTGACCGAGCGCGAAGAAGGACTGGTAGATCACCCACTCCCCGGCAAAGCCGTTCAGCGGCGGCAGCGCGGCCATTGCCATCAGACCCACCAGCATGGCGAGCGAAATGACGGGCATCTTTTTGCCAATCCCGCCCAGCTTTTCGATATCCCGATGACCGGTGCGGAACCAGACGCTGCCCGCGCCGAGGAACAGGGTGCTTTTAAACAGGCTGTGGTTGACGAGGTGATACAGACCGCCGATAAAACCGGCGGCAATCAGCGCCGGATGATTGAGCGCCAGCCCGGTGACACCCGCGCCAATGCCGAGCAGGATGATGCCGATGTTTTCCAGCGTGTGGTACGCCAGCAGGCGCTGGATGTTGTGCTCCATCAGCGCGTACAGGCCGCCGACGAACGCGGTGATCATGCCCGCAATCAGCAGCACGATGCCCCACCACAGCGGCGGCTGTCCGCCGGTCAGCGTAATCGCCAGAATCCCGAACAGCCCCACTTTCATCACCACCACAGAAAACAGCGCGGCGGCGGGCGCGGAGGCATTCGCATGCGCCTGCGGCACCCAGCCGTGCAGCGGGATGATGCCGGCGAGCAGGCCAAAGCCGATCGCGCCCAGCAGCCAGACGTCGTTCCCCAGCGGATGGCCGTTGAGCGCAGCGAAGTCCAGCGTGCCAAAGCGTTGCCACACCAGCCAGCAGGCCAGCGCCAGCAGCAGCGTTCCGAGGCGTCCCAGCGCAAACCACAGCTTGCCGGAGGCGCTGCAGCCCGTCAGGAAGACGCCGCACAGCGCCATGATTTCCGCCATCACCACCAGCGCGCCGAGGTTGCTGGCGATAACGGTGCAGACCGCCGTCGCCATCAGCAGGTTAACCAGCAGGCCGTTGGCTTTAGCGTGCGGATGGCGGTGCCAGTCGATATTGAACAGGCTGATAAACAGCCCGCACAGGCCAAACGTCACCAGCCAGATGGCGTTCAGCGGCGTGATCTCAACCGTGTGGCGAATCAGCGGCATCACGGTCTCAGCGGACTGGCCACCGAGCAGGACAACGCCGCCTGCTGCCAGCGTCATCAGGCTAGCGACCGCCCCGCAGAGCCCGGCGATCGCGCCGCTCAGGGTTTTATGGAATGAGAAGATCAGCGCCAGAACAGCGGCGCCAGCAAAACAGGCTACCGCGCTGGTAATCATCATCGCCGCGTTCATTTCGCCCCCTCGTTAAGCGCCTGTAGCAGAGAAAGGTCGCCAAAATCACTGTTGATGGTCAGCTCGCGTTTACGCTTGCTGGTACGGGCGATGTCGCGAATGTTAACCAGAATCAACGCCTTAGTCGGGCAGGTGCGCACGCAGGCCGGGCCCTGTTCATCGAAGCTGCATAGGTCGCATTTCACCGCAACGGCACGGATGCCGGGCACCCAGTCCAGCAGCGTGCTTACGCGTGCCGGAGCCGGTGGCGCAGGCGGGGCTTTTGGCGAGTTGGCGTTCGCCGGAATGTGCAGCGGACGGCTGCCGGAAAATTCAATCGCGCCGAACGGGCAGGCAATGCCGCACAGCTTGCAGCTTACGCACAGGCTTTCGTTCAGCTGGACAGCGCCATCAATTCGGGTGATGGCATTCACAGGGCAGACGCCCGCGCAGGGGGCGTCTTCACAATGATGGCAGAGCTGCGGGGCAGACTCTTTTTCATTACGCATGACGTGCAGGCGCGGCATGGACTGCAGCCCATGCAGGCGATGCGTTTCCGAACACGCCGCCTCACAGGTTCGACAGCCAATACAGACCGTCGAGTCAGCAATTACAAAACGGTTCACCGGGTTATCCTCGGGTGATAGTCATTTTTGACGAAAAACTGTCTTGTCGACACTTCTCGACACGCAGGAGTCAGGCCACGTTTGCTGAGGCATTTCCGTCCATCAGCTGCTTTAGGTTGACCGGGAGATCGTGTTCAACGGCGGCGTACAGGCCGTTATAGACCGGCGCGATTTTTTCCAGATAGTGCTCCAGCACCTGCTGGCGGTCGCGGTTGCTGACGTGGCCGTCCACCATGCCGTCGGCCATCAGCTGCGCCTTCGCAATACACTGTTTTTCGCCGTCTTTTGTCTCGAGGTGGTACTCAATGGTGTGGCTGTTGAAGTTATCCGCCAGGGTAACGTTGATGATGAAATGGCCGAACAGGACGAAGCGCATGTCGCCCTGCGCCGCGCAGCTCATCGCGTGATGAAGACGCGCTTTCGAGAGGGTTATGCCCTGAACCAGAGAGTTGCAGTAGAGGTGCCACTGGTCCTGCAGCTGCTGATGACGCTGCGCGATGTAATCCGCTTTTTCGCTGATTTCCCAAATAGTCATAGAAGGTATCCGGTTAATGGAGATAGCGGCTGTTAAGCAGATTCCATGCCAGTTTTTATCTTCATGATTTTAAATGGGTTTAATTGCAAAACCGCTGTCATCGCCGCGGTGTCGACGTGTCATTTCGACAGCGTTGACATCGTCACGCCTTAACAAAAATCAAGCTGGCACCGTTATTGCATTCAATGGCGCAATTCATTGAGGAGGCGTCATGCACGAAATCACCCTCTGCCAGCGGGCCCTGGAGCTTATCGAACAGCAGGCAGTGCAAAACCACGCGAAACGCGTCACCGGCGTCTGGCTGAAGGTCGGGGCATTTTCCTGCGTCGAGACCAGCGCCCTGAATTTCTGCTTTGAGCTGGTGTGTCGCGGCACGCTGGCGGAAGGCTGCGAACTCCATATTGAAGAGCAGCAGGCGGAGTGCTGGTGCGAGCAGTGCCAGCAGTACGTCACCCTGCTGTCATCAAAGGTTCAGCGCTGTCCGCAGTGTCAGAGCACCGGTCTTCGCATCGTGGCGGACGACGGCATGCAGATCCAACGCCTCGAAATCGAGAAGGAGTAAAGTATGTGTAGCACCTGCGGTTGCGCCGAAGGCAACCTGTATATAGAAGGGGATGAACACCATCCCCATTCCGCGTTTCGCTCCGCGCCCTTTTCGCCTGCCCCACGCCCTTCTGCGGCACTGACCGGTATCACCTTCGCTCCGCAGCGCTCCGCTGCGGGCGATCTGCACTACGGCCACGGCGAAGCGGGTACCCACGCGCCGGGCATCAGCCAGCGCCAGATGCTGGAGGTGGAAATCAACGTGCTGGACAAGAATAACCAGATCGCCGCCCGCAACCGCGCGCGCTTTGCCGCCCGCAAACAGCTGGTGCTGAACCTGGTCTCCAGCCCCGGCTCCGGCAAAACCACGCTGTTAACGGAAACGCTCAAACGCCTGAACGGGCGCGTCTCCTGCGCGGTGATCGAGGGCGACCAGCAAACCGTTAACGACGCGGCGCGCATTCGCGAAACCGGCACGCCGGCAATTCAGGTCAATACCGGCAAAGGCTGCCACCTGGATGCGCAGATGATTGCCGATGCGGCCCCGCGCCTGCCGCTGGCGGATAACGGCATTCTGTTTATTGAAAACGTCGGCAATCTGGTCTGCCCGGCGAGCTTCGACCTGGGCGAACGACACAAGGTGGCGGTGCTTTCGGTGACCGAAGGCGAAGACAAGCCGCTGAAGTACCCGCATATGTTTGCCGCCGCCTCCCTCATGCTGCTGAACAAAGTCGACCTGCTGCCGTACCTGAACTTCGACGTGGATAAGTGCCTGGCGTATGCCCGTGAAGTGAATCCGGAGATTGAAATCTTGCTGGTCTCCGCCACGCGCGGCGACGGGATGGACGCCTGGCTGAACTGGCTGGAGAGTGAACGATGTGCATAGGCGTACCGGGACAAATCCATTCCATTGACGGGAACCAGGCCAAAGTGGAGGTCTGCGGCATCCTGCGCGACGTGGACCTGACGCTGGTGGGCAGCAGTGATGAAACGGGCGCCTCGCGTCTCGGCCAGTGGGTGCTGGTCCACGTGGGGTTTGCCATGAGCGTGATTAACGAAGCGGAAGCCCGCGACACGCTGGACGCTCTGCAAAACATGTTCGACGTAGAGCCTGACGTGGGCGCGCTGTTGTACGGCGAGGAGCGTTAGCCATGCGTTACGTTGATGAATACCGCGCCCCCGAGCAGGTGCTGCAGCTTATCGGGCACCTGAAAACGCGCGCGGCGCTGCTGGACTACACGAAAGAGAGACCGCTGCGGATCATGGAGGTGTGCGGCGGACACACGCACGCCATCTTCAAATTTGGCCTCGACCAGCTGCTGCCTGAGAACATCGAGTTTATCCACGGCCCCGGCTGCCCGGTGTGCGTGCTGCCGATGGGACGTATCGACAGCTGCATTGAAATTGCCAGCCAGCCCGACGTCATTTTCTGCACCTTTGGCGACGCGATGCGCGTGCCGGGGAAAAACGGCTCGCTGCTGCAGGCAAAAGCGCGCGGAGCCGACATCCGGATCGTCTATTCGCCGATGGATGCCCTGACGCTGGCAGAGAATAACCCCACGCGCAAGGTGGTGTTTTTTGGCCTGGGATTTGAAACTACCATGCCCGCTACCGCCATCACGCTGCAGCAGGCGAAAGCGCGCGGCGTCGAGAATTTTTTCTTCTTCTGCCAGCACATTACGCTCATTCCCACGCTGCGCAGCCTGCTGGAAGAGCCGGAAAACGGGATAGACGCCTTTCTGGCACCTGGGCATGTCAGCATGGTGATTGGCACAGACGCCTACGGTTTTATCGCTGAACAGTACAATCGTCCGTTAGTGGTCGCTGGTTTCGAACCACTTGATCTACTGCAAGGTGTGACCATGCTGGTTGAGCAGAAAATAGCGGCCCTGAGTGCAGTGGAAAACCAGTACCGCCGCGTGGTGCCGGATGCGGGAAATGAACGGGCGCAGCAGGCGATAGCCGACGTGTTCAGCGTTGAGGGCGACAGCGAGTGGCGTGGTCTGGGGCTGATTGCCGAATCCGGCGTGCACCTGACGTCAGCCTATTGCGCGTTCGACGCCGAAGCGCATTTCCACCCGCAGCCGCAGCAGGTTTGCGACGATCCCCGGGCCCGCTGCGGCGACGTGCTCACCGGTAAATGCAAACCGCATCAATGCCCGTTATTTGGCAATACCTGTAACCCGCAAACGGCGTTTGGCGCGCTGATGGTCTCCTCCGAAGGGGCATGTGCCGCGTGGTATCAGTATCGCAACCAGGAGAGTGAAGCATGAATACGGTTGAAATGGCGCACGGAAGCGGTGGTCAGGCGATGCAGCGGCTCATTAATCAGCTGTTTATGAAAGCCTTCAACAACCCCTGGCTTGCCGAGCAGGAAGACCAGGCGCGAATTGACCTCGCCACCCTCACCGCGCAGGGCGACAGGCTGGCCTTCTCCACCGACAGCTACGTGATCGATCCGCTGTTCTTCCCCGGTGGTGATATCGGCAAGCTCGCCGTCTGCGGCACGGCCAACGACGTGGCGGTCAGCGGTGCCGTTCCGAGCTACCTCTCCTGCGGGTTTATCCTCGAAGAGGGGTTACCGATGGAGACGCTCACGGCAGTGGTCAACAGCATGGCGCAGACCGCGCGCGAGGCGGGGATAGCAATCGTCACCGGCGATACCAAAGTGGTGCAGCGCGGCGCGGTCGACAAGCTGTTTATCAACACCGCCGGCATAGGGGCGATCCCCGCCGACATTCACTGGGGCGCGCAGCGGCTTAGCGTGGGCGACGTGCTGATCGTGACCGGAACGCTGGGCTGCCACGGGGCGACCATCCTTAACCTGCGCGAAGGTCTGGGGCTGGACGGGGAACTGCGCAGCGACTGCGCGGTGCTCACCCCGCTGATTCAGACGCTGCTTGCCGTGCCCTGCGTGAAAGCCCTGCGGGACGCCACGCGAGGCGGCGTGAACGCCGTAGTCCATGAGTTTGCGGCAAGCTGCGGGTACGGGATTGAACTCACCGAGCGCAGCCTGCCCGTTAAGCCTGCCGTTCGCGGGCTTTGCGAGCTGCTGGGCCTTGACCCGCTCAACTTCGCCAACGAAGGCAAACTGGTGATTGGCGTTGAACGCGCGGCCGCGGAAGCCGTACTTGAACAGCTGCGGGCTCATCCGTCAGGAAAAGAGGCTGCGATGATTGGTGAAGTGGTTGAGCGCAAAGGGGTGCGCCTGACCGGGCTTTACGGCGTGAAACGGACGCTGGATCTGCCGCACGCGGAGCCCTTACCCCGAATTTGCTAGAACCGCGCCATAAGCGGTCAGCACTGAATCTCTTTTTTGCCAGTTTCTATTGGAAAGCAATATGCCGTATACACCGATGAGCGATCTTGGACAGCAGGGCCTGTTTGACATCACGCGCACACTTTTACAGCAGCCCGATCTCGGCGCGCTGAGCGATGCCCTGACGCGGCTGGTCAGGCAATCGGCGCTGGCGGACAGCGCCGCGATTGTGCTCTGGCATAGCGGAACGCAGCGCGCGAGCTACTACTCGACGCGTGATAATGGCAAAACGTTTGAATACGAAGACGAAACGTATCTGGCGCATGGCCCGGTGCGCCGCATCCTCTCCCGGCCTGAAGTGCTGCACTGCAACTTTGCGGAGTTCCGTCAGGCGTGGCCGAGGCTGGCGGAGAGCGACCTCTATCAGCCTTTCGGGCATTACTGCATGCTGCCGCTGGCGGCAGAGGGCCAGATTTTTGGCGGATGCGAGTTTATCCGCACGACCGACCAGCCCTGGAGCGAGGCGGAATACGAGCGCCTGCACACCTTTACCCAGATTGTGGCCGTCGTCGCGGAGCAGATCCAAAGCCGCGTCACCAATAACGTCGATTACGACCTGCTGAGCCGCGAGCGCGACAACTTCCGCATTCTGGTCGCCATCACCAACGCCGTGCTCTCCCGCCTGGACATGGACGAGCTGGTCAGCGAAGTTTCGAAAGAGATCCACCACTATTTCAAAATCGACGCCATCAGCATTGCGCTGCGCGGGCATCGCAAGGGCAAGCTGAATATCTACTCCACGCACTATCTCGATGAAGCCAACCCGGCGCACGAGCAGAGCGAGGTAGACGAAGCGGGCACCCTTTCTGAACGGGTTTTCAAAAGCAAAGAGATCCTTCTGCTCAACCTGAACGAGCAGGACCCGGTCGCGCCGTACGAGCGGATGCTGTTCAACACCTGGGGCAATAAAATTCAGACCCTGTGCCTGCTGCCGCTGATGTCCGGCAACACCATGCTGGGCGTGCTGAAGCTGGCGCAGTGCGAGGAAGGCGTGTTTACCACCGCCAACCTGAAGCTGCTGCGCCAGATTGCCGAGCGTATCTCTATTGCCCTGGATAACGCCCTCGCCTATCAGGAAATTCATCGTCTGAAAGAGCGGCTGGTGGATGAGAACCTGGCCCTGACCGAACAGCTCAACAACGTGGACAGCGAGTTTGGTGAAATCATCGGGCGCAGCGACGCTATGTACAGCGTGCTTAAGCAGGTTGAGATGGTGGCGCAAAGCGACAGCACGGTGCTGATTCTGGGCGAAACCGGCACGGGCAAAGAGCTGATTGCCCGCGCAATCCACAACCTGAGCAACCGCAACAGCCGACGGATGGTGAAGATGAACTGCGCCGCGATGCCTGCGGGACTGCTGGAAAGCGATCTGTTCGGCCACGAGCGCGGTGCATTCACCGGGGCCAGCAGCCAGCGGCTGGGCCGTTTTGAGCTGGCGGACAAAAGCTCGCTGTTCCTCGACGAAGTGGGCGATATGCCGCTGGAGCTACAGCCGAAACTGCTGCGCGTCCTGCAGGAGCAGGAGTTTGAGCGCCTTGGCAGCAACAAGCTTATCCAGACCGACGTGCGGCTGATTGCGGCCACCAACCGTGACCTGAAAAAAATGGTCGCCGACCGCGAGTTTCGCAGCGACCTTTACTATCGCCTGAACGTCTTCCCGATCTTCCTGCCGCCGCTGCGCGAACGCCCGGAGGATATCCCCCTGCTGGTCAAAGCCTTTACCGCGAAGATCGCGCGCCGGATGGGGCGAAACATCGACAGTATTCCTGCCGAGACGTTGCGCACCCTTTCATCGATGGAATGGCCCGGCAACGTGCGCGAGCTGGAAAACGTCATCGAACGCGCGGTGCTGCTGACGCGCGGTAACGTGCTGCAACTCTCCCTGCCTGAGGTTACGCTTCCTGATGTGACCGCGCCCGCCGCTGAAACAGCAAAAGAGGGAGAAGATGAATATCAGCTCATTATGCGCGTGCTGAAAGAGACCAACGGCGTGGTCGCCGGGCCAAAAGGTGCCGCCCAGAGACTGGGGTTAAAACGCACCACGCTGCTGTCACGCATGAAGCGTCTCGGGATTGATAAAGAGAGCCTCATTTAAGGCCTTATTCCGGCGGTGTTTTTCTGACACCGCCTTTTGTTCCCCTGCGCAATTGTCCCTCATTGACACAAAATCGTTTCCTCTGTATAAAATTCCGCCTTAATAATGAGTTTCATTTGCATCAATAATAATTTTAATGAAGGGTAGCGTTTCATGAAAAAGGTCATCTGCGCGTTAGGCCTGGCGATTGCGTCGGTCGGTTCTGCTCTGGCAACCACCTATCCCCTGACGATTGAAAACTGTGGCTACAAAGAGACGTTCACCAAAGCGCCAGAACGCGTCGTGGCCCTGGGTCAGAATACCGTCGAAATTTTGCTCCTGCTGGGCCTGGAAGATAAGGTGAAGGCCAGCGCCTTCTGGCCGACCAAAGTGCTGCCGCAGCTGGCGGAACAGAACGCAAAAATCAAAACCCTGACGGTCGAAATCCCGACCCTGGAATCCGTTCTTGCGCAAAATCCTGACTTTGTCCCCGCACAGTCCCCCCTGCTGCTGGGGCCGGAAAGCAAGGTCGCAAAACGTGACGATTTGAAGACCCTGGGCGTGAACAGCTACGTGTCCCCGGGCATGTGCGCGACCAAAAAAGCCACCGGCGATATGTACGGCAGCCGCCAGAAACTGTGGGATATGACCTATCTCTATAAAGAGATTGAGGATTTCGCCAAAATCTTTAACGTTGAAGACCGCGGTCAGGCCGTTATTGCCGATTTCAAAAAACGCGAGGCCGACCTGCGTAAGGAATTCGGCAAGAATAAAAAAGACCTTTCGTTTGTCTTCTGGTTCTCCAGCTCATCCCCTTCTGCGGACGCCTACGTCGGCGGTAAAAATAGCCCCTCCGGGTTTATCGCCAGCCTGATGGGCGGTCATAACGCCATTACGTCCGAGACCGAATGGCCAACCGTGGGTTGGGAAAGCATTATTGCCGCCAATCCGGATGTCATTGTGGTGTCCAGCCTGGACCGCAACCGCTGGGCGCTGGATAACGCGGAAGAAAAAATCAAATTCCTGAAAAGCGATCCCGCAGTCAGCCAGCTGGACGCGGTGAAGAAAGGCCATATCGTGGTGATGGACGGCCAGGCCATGAACCCGACAATCCGCACGATTTACGGAGCTGAGCAGGTTGGCGAACAGCTCAGAAAGCTGGGGCTGAACTGATGACAACCGCCGTTCTTCAGGTCCGGCAGAGCCTGGTTCTGACGACCTCGGGTTTGCTCGCTCTGGTCCTGTTATTTCTGACGATCGCGCTGAGCGTCAGCGTCGGCGAGCTGTCCATTCCCCTGGATAACGTGTTTTACGCCATCAGCAATAAAATGGGGCTCACCGACGTTCCGCTCACCCGCATCTATGAGAGCGTGATCTGGGACTTTCGCCTGAGCCGCGCGCTGGTGGCGGCCTGCTGCGGCGCGGGGCTGGCCATCTGCGGTGCCGTATTGCAGAGCCTGCTGAAGAACGCGCTGGCGGAACCTTACGTGCTCGGCGTGTCGGCTGGTGCCTCAACCGGGGCGGTGTCGGTCGTCGTATTGGGGATTGGCACCGGTGCGGTGTCGCTCTCTGCGGGTGCGTTTGCCGGGGCGTTCGCCGCCTTTGCGTTTGTCGCGTTTCTGACGAACGGCGCGCGCGGGGGGAATGAACGTACCATTCTGGCAGGGGTCGCCGCCTCACAGCTGTTCAACGCCATTACCGCCTACACCATCAGCACCTCAGCCAGCGCCCAGCAGGCGCGCGACGTGATGTTCTGGCTGCTGGGCAGCTTCAGCGGCGTTCGCTGGCCGGAATTCCAGCTGGCGCTGGTGGTCGTGCTGGCGGGCCTTGCCGTCTGTCTTTACTATTCCCGGGCGCTGGATGCCTTCACGTTCGGTGATGACGCCGCCGCCTCTTTAGGTATTGCCGTCCCGTGGGTTCGCCTGACGCTCTTTACCACTACCGCGCTGATTACCGCGACGATTGTCAGCATGGCGGGCTCAATCGGCTTTGTCGGGCTGGTGGTGCCGCACGTGATGCGTTTCCTGTTCGGGCCGCTGCACCGCACGCTGCTGATTGCCAGCGCGCTGGCAGGGGCGATCCTGATGGTGCTGGCAGACATTGCCTCGCGCATGCTGATTGCGCCGCAAAGCCTGCCCGTCGGCGTAGTCACCGCGCTGGTTGGCGTCCCCTTCTTTGCCGTGATTATCTACCGTTCAAGGAATAAGTGATGAGCATCTGCGCTGAAAATATTACCTGGAAGGCAGGCAAAAAAGTCATCGTTAATGACGTCTCGCTGAAGGTTTCCCGGGGGGAAACGGTAGGACTGCTTGGCCCTAACGGCTGCGGTAAATCATCGCTTCTGCGCATTCTGGCTGGTCTGCGCCGCCCGGATGCGGGCTGTGTGACGCTGGACGGCCAGGACATCTCCCGCATCGCCAAAAAGCAGCTAGCCCGCCGGGTCGCCTTTGTGGAACAGCACGGGATGACGGACGCCAACATGCGCGTGCGCGACGTGGTGAAACTTGGGCGTATTCCGCACCACTCCGCTTTTTCCAACTGGAGCAACCACGATGACGAAACCGTCACCGCCGCCCTGCAGCGCGTGGATATGCTGGATAAAAGCGACCAGGGCTGGCTGAGCCTCTCCGGCGGCGAGCGCCAGCGGGTGCATATTGCCCGCGCGCTGGCTCAGACCCCAACGGAAATCCTGCTGGACGAGCCGACCAACCACCTCGACATTCATCATCAGATGCAGCTGATGCAGTTAATCAGCGAATTACCGGTCACCAGCATTGTCGCTATCCACGATCTCAACCACGCCTCGATGTTCTGCGACTCGCTGATTGTGATGCAGAAAGGACAAATTGTGGCGACGGGGACACCGCAGGATATCTTATCCGAGTCGTTGCTCTGGGATGTCTTCCGGGTCAAAACCAAAATCGAGACCTCGCCGTTCCATGGCAAAAAACACATCCACTTTATCGTTTAGGGGCGAGTGAACGACGATGCCCCTTCGCCCTGCCGCAACGCTCTGGCCGCCCGTCTTACTTGGTAGCCAGTTTGTTTTCAACATTGGCTTTTACGCCGTCGTTCCCTTCCTGGCGATATTCCTGCGCGACGACATGCTGCTCTCCGGCGGACTTATCGGGCTGATCCTGGGCCTGCGCACGTTCTCTCAGCAGGGTATGTTTATCGTCGGTGGTGCGCTCTCGGACCGGTTTGGCGCGAAAGTGATTATCCTCAGCGGCTGTATTGTTCGTGTTTCAGGTTATCTGCTGCTGGCCTTCGGGGAATCACTGTGGCCGATTATTCTGGGCGCGTGTCTGACGGGCGTTGGCGGCGCATTGTTCTCCCCCTCGATTGAGGCACTGCTGGCAAAGGCAGGCACGCACAGCGAGGCGAAAGGCAAACGAAGCCGCGCGGAGTGGTTTGCGCTCTTTGCCGTCTGCGGAGAACTCGGCGCGGTACTGGGTCCGGTTGCTGGCGCCCTGCTCACCGGCCTTGGCTTTCGTCAGGTGGCGCTGGCCGGGGCAGGCGTATTTGTCATTGCGCTAGTGGTGCTCTACTTTTGCCTGCCTGCTGCTGGCCACCGTTCACAAACGCTGAAAATACAGCCCTGGTGGACAACGTTCCGTCAGCCGCGCTTTGTCGCCTTTATCATTGCCTACAGTTCATGGCTGTTAAGTTATAACCAGCTTTATCTGGCGCTGCCGGTGGAGATCCAGCGTTCTGGCGGTAACGAGAAAGATCTCGGCCCTCTTTTTATGCTGGCCTCCGTTCTGATCATCACCTTACAGCTGCCGCTGGCGCGCTTCGCCCGTCGCGTGGGCGCGGTAAGAATTCTGCCGGTGGGATTTTTGCTGCTGTCAGCCGCCTTTGCGAGCGTGGCGACTTTCGCCCCGATGACGCCGCCGGAAGGCTGGCTGCGCTTACTGCCTTCTGTCTGTTTTGTGACGCTGTTGACGCTGGGGCAAATGCTGCTGGTGCCATCGGCTAAAGATCTGATCCCCCGGTTTGCGGAGGAATCCACGCTTGGCGCGCACTACGGCGCACTCGCCACCGCCGGAGGCATTGCGGTACTGGCAGGAAACCTGTTGTTTGGCAGCCTGTTGGATCGCGCGCTGGTGCCCTCAACGCAGGCGATGTATCCCTGGCTGCTGCTGGCCCTCTTCCCGCTCTGCAGCGCGCTGGCTCTGAAGGTGATTTGCCGTCCGCTGGGACGCTGAACCGATCACTTTTTCGGACGGTATTTCTCCGGCAGTTCCGGCACGGGACGACGGTCATCCATCAGATGGCGAACGGTCAGAATGGGATGACGCCATAACATACGCGGGCCTGCCCAGCGCATAACCTGCTTCATCTCTTCACGTCTGGCAGGCTGGTAGCAGTGTACTGGGCACTGCTTGCAGGCAGGCTTTTCCTCACCGAAAACGCATTTATCCAGGCGCTTATCGGCATACGCGTTGAGCGCCTGATAGTGCCCTTCCTCCTGAGATGCCTGCGGACACTGCTTTTCATACATCGCGATCATTTTCGCGATGGTCTCTTTTTCTCGTGAGATGCGTTTACCGGACATAGCGGATTACCGAATAATAAAGTGCATTAATAATACACCTTTCAACGCTGAATTTCAGCGGTTGCATTTCGTTTCCTGAAGCCTGATTCCAGTTTTAGCCCTGCTCCGGCCAACAATCACTGGTATTTTATACAGGCATCAGAAATGACCTTTGTCCGTGTTATCTGGAGACCCTATGCAAGAGCTCGCGATCGGCAAACCCTATCGCCATTTAAAAGTGGGATATTTTAGAAAGCGCCATGAAGACCGCAATACCAAGATACCGAAGCGCTACAGCGTGCATGCGGCGCTGAGCTTAAAAGGTGACTGGCTTGAAAAAGCGGGATTTACGACCCATTCTCGAGTCAGGGTGGGCGTCGAGCATGGAAAAATTGTCATCGAATGAATGTCGGAAGATGCCTCGTAAAGCCACGACATTTTTCTGCGCCGGACCTTTTTTTCATGCGACAATAGAAGGAACAAACGGCCATTGAGCCCATCAAAACGGTTTATTTTCAAAGAAATGGACATCATAACTCCATGAGCACAATCGACAATTTCGACGCACATACGCCGATGATGCATTGGTGTGTTAATGCTGATTATTAAAGATAATTTTCCACCAGAAAATAAAAACCATATTTCAACCTACATTTATGTAACTATCTGATTTTAAGAATATTGTTTGCTGTACTCATCCAGCGTTATACTCCCTCTGTTTTCCCATCCATCTAATAACACAGGGCATCCCCATGAGCCGATACCATGTATCCAGCAGTGAAGGCCAGTATGAGAAAGACTCTGGCGAGCAGGTTTTGGCTAATAAGCTGGGGATCGCTACTTCTGATGAGATGGATGAGGTTGAACTTGTCCTGTTAGAACAACTCTACCAGTCTGTTTTTGAAGAACAGTTCCCGGAAGGACAACTCAGCGTAGCCCTGCTAAAAAGCTGGCATCGCCGCTGGTTAGGTAACATCTACGAGTGGGCTGGACAAGAAAGAGCGGTTAATATCAGCAAAGGCGGCTTTATGTTTGCCCCCTCAGCACAGTTGCCAAAACTGCTGAACGAGTTCGACACGAAGTATCTGACTCAATACACGCCGTGTAGCGGCATGGACGAAGAACAACTCATCACCGCTATCGCCATAACCCATGTCGAGCTGATACTCATCCATCCATTCAGAGAAGGAAACGGGCGTTTGTCGCGACTATTAGCCGACGTTATGGCCGTTCAGGGAGGATACAAACCGCTGGATTATAAAAGCTGGGAGCAAAACAAAACCCAGTATATCTCGGCTATCCATGCGGGCGTATCAATGGACTACGAGCCGATGAGACACTGGGTCAGAGAAGCATTAAGAAGGGGCTAAACCGCAAGACGTAAATGAGCAAATTTTTTGCGTGTAGCTTCAAGGGAAGCTTTGATCTTCGCGGAGGACTGCCCTGTTTCAACAGCCGTAGATGTTGCTACTGAGCGAACGATGTCAGCACGAGACGGCTTAGCATAGCTTGCCTGAGTTTTTTTGTTGTTGCTCATAATTACTCCTGAAAAGCAAAATCTGGGCTGAAAACATCATCTAAGCATTATACCAAACTTTCTGCGCGAATTCACATTAAGCCCCGTCAAAGACTCACTCATCGGCCAAGCCCTTTAAGTAATACATCAAGTATGAAACGATTGGCTAAACGGGCAACATCCTTATCAGACAGGTAAGCAACTGAATGTTTCTCAAACGCCCCCATGCTTTCGATGACAGCATTCTGTACGGCCTGAGGATAATCCCCAAGCATGATTTGCTCGATATCGTTATGGCGAAGTTGATCCATCACAGAATCATTTTCGGAAACTTTAGCCGCCACGCCATCAAGCCATACCAGCTTGTCAGCATCAGTCGTTTCTTCGCCAAACAACTCATTTAGCTGTTCCAGAATGTGCGATAATAGATCTTTCGGCCTTTCAGCAATTGAGCCACCGACGCTGGTGATCCCTTTAAGTCCTTCTCCCCCTTCTTGTAATTTCAGATCCTGGGTGCGCTTTTCCCACAGTTTATAGTGTGTTAGCTGTACCTGACTGATATCAAGATCGTCATCAAGCCGCTCCTCTCTTAACAACGGCAGCAAGTGGCGAGCAAAGACATTTAAGCGTTCCAGTTCTTCATCTGCCAGATCGACAATTTGCGAAGCAAACTCGTAAAAACGGATAAAGCTATTCATATCTTTTTTGAACGTATCCAGCACGTCCTTCGCTTCACGAGCTTGCTTAACACTACGTTCGCAGTTTACTCGCCAAGTTTCATCGCCGCTTTTCTTTGCATCTTCGAGTGTCGATAACGCCCCTCGTAATACATCCATCGCGGAGCGGTAACGATGAGTAAAACGATCTACCGCTGGTTTACAATACCCCGTTAGCGCTTCAGGACCACGTTTCGGGTCAAAATAAGCATCAGAAAAATTAATCACTTCATGCCATTGCCATATATGCTGTTCATTCAGCTTATGGAAAATGGCATAAACAAGGTTGGGATCGGATACCTGCACCAGTTCGGCATTCTGATAATACTCTTTAAAATCAGCCAGAATATCCTGAGAATCATTAACAAAATCAAGAACAAATGTGCTGCTTTTCCCCGGATACGTACGATTAAGACGGGATAGTGTCTGAATACAATCCACGCCCTTGAGTTTTTTATCAACGTACATGGCGACCAGTTTGGGCTGGTCAAAGCCTGTCTGGAATTTATTAGCGACCAGCATCACCTGATAATCATCAGTATCGAATGCTTTACGCATATCCCGACCTTGCAGGCCAGGGTTCATCGAGTTTTCCGTGTAGCTTTCGCCCTCATCGACAACTTCACCTGAGAACGCCACCATTGCTGTTAAACGTTTATAGCCTTTTTCTCGCACATAGCTATCAAACGCCTGCTTATATTTTACTGCTTCGAGGCGACTGCTGGTTACTACCATCGCTTTCGCTTCGTGATTTAGTAAATGAGCAACATGCTCACGGAAATGTTCAATGATGACCTGTGATTTCTGGGCAATATTGTGAGGGTGTAAGCGAACCCACTTGCTCAACTGCGTTTTGGCTTTTTTGCGGTCGACTTCTTTATCTTCGGCATCATGCGCCAGACGATAAGCCTGCCCATAGCTGGTGTAATTTTTCAGAACATCCAGAATAAACTCTTCTTCGATCGCCTGTCGCATTGAATACAGATGAAATGGCTTCGGTTTATTGTCATTCGCCAAAGGCATTTCGGGATGAGGCGGTCTACCAAACAGCTCTAACGTCTTGGCTTTAGGCGTGGCAGTAAAGGCAAAATAGCTTATATCAGAGGAACCTCTGCGAGCCTCAAGCGTCGCATTGATAACATCCTGACCATCCATTTCTTCTTCATCTATTTTTTCCGCCATCAGCACTTCGCGAAGCTGTCGAGCAGTCGTTCCCGTCTGACTTGAGTGTGCTTCATCAGCGATAACAGCAAAGCTTCGTCCTTTCAGACCAGTACTTTCCTGAATAGCTTTGAGCACATGCGGGAAAGTCTGGATCGTCACGATGATAATTGCCGTACCAGACGATAAAGCCTCGGTTAGTTGCGAAGACTTACTACCCGACTCACGGCTGATTTTACAAACCACACCATCCTGATGTTCAAACTGGTAAATCGTGTCCTGCAATTGACCATCCAACACAGTGCGGTCTGTAATAACGATTACCGAATTAAAAAACTTGTTACCATCCGGGCGGTACAATGACGCTAACTGATGGGATAACCAAGCTATTGAGTTGGATTTACCGGAACCAGCGCTATGCTGAATAAGGTACTTTTGCCCTGTTCCCTCCACGCGAACGGCATTCAGCAATGACTGAACAGCGACCCATTGGTGGTAACGCGGGAAAATCAGGGTTTCCTTGATTTCCTGATGACCAAGCGCATCATCAACGCGCTTTTGCTCCAGATGTAAGTAGCGCCCCAAAATACGCAGCCAGTTATCCGGTTGCAGGATTTCCTGCCATAGATAGGCTGTCGCATACCCCTCTAATGGTTGATCGTTACCCGCCCCGCCTTCTGCGGTTCCCCGGTTAAAAGGCAGGAAAAAGGTTTTCTTTCCATCCAGTTTGGTGGTCATCGCCACCTCATACTGATTGACCGCAAAATGGACCAGCGCACCGCGTTTGAAGGTCAACAGTGGTTCTGGTTTATTTCCGGTTTTTGGCTGGCGGTCATTGATATACTGTAGTTTTGCCGCATCAAGCGATTGTTTAAACGCCGATTTCAGTTCAAGTGTGGCGACAGGCAACCCATTCAGGAACAATGTCAAATCAATGCGGCCATCATAACCATTGGGCGAATAAATCAGTTCAGGTACTACTCGTAAACGGTTAGCGCAATAGCGAACCAGCAAGTCTGGATTAAGGTCATGATCGGGTTTAAAGGTGCAAAGCTGAAAACGAGCACCGCGATCCGCTAAGGTATGTCTCAGCGTCCACAAGGTTCCTTTAGCCGAAAGATGTCTCTCAACCGCGTTGAGAAAATGTACATCTGTATCTTTTGGATAAATTCCGCAAAACTTGTCCCAGACTTCCGGCTGGGTTTCCTGTACATAAGCAAGCGCATCTTCTGGATAAATCGCCCTTTCACGATCATAGCCGGATGAGCTTCCAAATAACCAACCACTGGATGATAGTTGCTCAATAATGTGATTCTGGAATAATAGTTCTGCGGATTTAGATACCATATCAGTTCTCTTGATACGCTTGCTCAATCAGTAACTTAGCTTTTGCTAAATCTGCCTGATTATGGACAACCACCTCAATATCACCGGTTCCCCAGTGTCCCAAATTAGTAACATCTCTGACGATATCAGAGATGATCACCTGCTCCGGTTTTAGTTTCAGGTAAAGCTTGACGTGTGGTTCTTTGGCTGTGGGCCATATCACGACGCTTAGAAAATTCTTTATCTTCTGAAACGCAGTATAAAGCAGTAACTCTTTGCGCTGAACCTCATCACCCAAGCTATCAGCAAAATCACAGATATTCTGATAAAGCGCAACCAGTTCAGGGGAAGACTTATCCAGACGATAGCGTTGAGCATTTTTCTTCTGCTTCGGCACCTGATTCTCTATTGCAACAGGCTGAGGCTTGTGAGTCTCGGTAGCAGCATTCACCAGCTCAAACATCAGGAGATCAGGGTTAAACAGCTTATAGCGGATAAGATTGATATTGCGGTTAATCTGCGCAACGGCATGCTCGTCATATTTGGTAAAATCTGCCGCAATGCAAATCACACGGGCATTGGACCAATCGATATCGTCAGCAACCTGTTTGCCAAACTTATCCATCACCAGCCAACGGAACTCGGCCTGATGATCTAATAGCCAGTCCAGATAGAACAACCCCTGATTAATGACGTTCTCGTTACTCTGACGTTTATATTCGATAATCACTGGCGTGTTGTTTTCATCCAGCCCCAATGAGTCAATGCGCCCCTTATGGGTCTTGCCTGTGCTGTATTCTGTCGCCAAAAAACGTACCCCAAGGAAAGCCTCCATATGAGACTCGATCAGTTTCTGAAGATCTTTTTCAATGGCTGCTGATTTTCCCGGAAGTTCAGAGACACCGTTTTTACCATAACAAAAGAGCTGGATATCACTCATGCAGCGTCCTTAGCAGCGGGTTGCCAGTTGCGTACATCGATTTTACCTGTTACGGCAGCGGAAATTAGGGCGGAACGACGCTCCTTTAGCAAAGATATTTGCTGTTCACAATGCATCACAAGGGTATTGAAACATCGTTTTTTTTCTTCAACATCAGCAACAATAACTTTCTGCTCATTTAATGGCGGTAGCGGGATAATATATTTTTTCACGTCAGAACAAGTTATTGCGGCCTTTGTACTGCCCCCACCAGATGATTCAAAACGAATCTGATCATATTTACTTTGAAGCCATAAATGAAGATATTCTGGTAATATTTTATTTTTTGACAAAGGAGTCATATAAGCAATATGCTGATTAATAGTGGCATCCATCATCAATAACGCGGAGGTACCTCTCGTTTTCCCTTCCCCTGTAATTGCAATGATGACGCTACCTTTTTTTACTAAAGGTAAACTGCACTCCAACAATGCTTTTGAAGTGACAAATTGCTCTGCATTAGTAACAATATCATCGTTTACTTTAGAGCTATTAAGCCATGGGTAATCACCTGAAAGCCAGTAGGATTGATTATCTCTATTAGGAGTACTGCCATTACCAACTTTACAAAGCCAACCTATCTGGGATACCCCCCAGTGCTCAGGCACTTCACCTAACCACTCATTTCCTGAAACTTTGAGCTTAACACGATGATTTAACCCTCTTCTTACGACATCAGAAATCACCGCTTGCCGTTTTTCTTTCAGAAGTTCAATGAGTCGAACTTGTTTGTCGATTAATAGGTCAATCTTATCCAATTCGTAATCTAAAAATTTCGCAATACACTCCTGCTCAACTACTGAAGGCAAAAGTACAGGCAATGATTGAAAATCATCTGTTTTAATTTGTAATGAATTTGGTCTTATACCTTGCATTTGCGAAGTATAAGCCATGACGTATGGATTTGAACGCAACAAATAATGTATATATTTCTTATTAACATTTTTTGTAAACCTATATGCCCTATATGCAGGACTAACATATCCTTCATAATCGGAAACACCTAGGCCAGAATAGTTAAGCCACATTGTATTAACAACTAACTGCCCTTTTCTCACAACACGGTATTCTGCTACTTCTTCAAGCGTTCTTTTCTTTGCCTCATCATTGTACTCTTTTACTTCTACTCCCCTATAACCGGATACAGATAACATCTGCCCAACAGGCTCCACACCATTTTTTTCATTACTTACTTGGAACAAGTATTTGAATTTCTCAAGTGTCCATCTAGCAGGGATCTCTCCAAGCCATTCCACACAAGAGTCTTTATATTCTGAATATGCTCTGTACTTCACGAATGGACCTCCGCCAGCAAGACCATAATTTCTCTGCTCACTTCATCCAAGTCGCGATCAATCTCTTCCAAGGAACGTGGCGACTGATACTGATAAAAATAGCGGTTAAAAGGAATTTCATAACCCACTAAACCGACCTGTCCATCATAAGGATCGGTTTTTTCGATATCGATCCACGCATCAGGTATATAGGGTAATACCTCGCGTGTGAAATACGTTTCAACAGATTCACTCAACGGCACATTTTCATAATCACGCAAACTGGCGTCAGGTTCTGGCTTACCCTTAGCTTTACAAACTTCAGCATTCTCATCTGTTTCACTTAAGTGTTTTATCAACAGCTTAAACTGAGCAGCAGAAACTTTCGGCAATGCTTTTTTGAATTTTTCCCGGCTTAAATATTTATCATCCATTGCATCCAGAGCGGCTAATAACTCTAAATCACCATATTTGGACCAGTCTTTATCCGCCAGCAACGCTACGCGACGATCAAGATCGCGTGGATAAAATGCCAGCTTAAGCGGTCTTTCCACCGTAATACGGCGATAGCCAAAATCAGAGGTTTTAAACAGCTTAACATTAGCCGAAGGTTGATAGCGCGTATACTGATTCACAATCTCGTCAATCTGCGCTTCCGTTAACTCTTTACGCTTACTACCAAGAGATTTCCGCATCGGCGCAAATTGCTCCGTGGCATTAATCAGCAGCACCTTGCCCTTACGTTCTTTCGGTTTATGATTGCTGAGTACCCAGATGTAAGTCGCAATCCCGGTGTTGTAGAACATATCGGTCGGCAACGCGACAATAGCATCCAGCAGATCCTGTTCCAGCACAAAGCGGCGGATCTCGCTTTCACCACTGCCCGCACCTCCGGTAAAGAGTGGCGAACCATTAAGAATGATCCCGATACGGCTGTCATCGTTCATCTTACTAATCAGGTGCAGCAAGAACAGCAAAGAACCATCGGATACTCTCGGCAAACCGGGTCCAAAACGCCCATCGTAGCCCTTTTTATGTTCTTTGCGGATAACGGTATCAATCTTTTTCCAGTCAACGCCAAACGGTGGGTTGGACAGGCAGTAATCAAAACGCTCATTCCAGAGCTGATCGTCAGAGAGGGTATTACCCAGCTTGATATTGCTGATATCTTGTCCCTTGATCAGCATGTCCGCTTTACAGATAGCGTAAGACTCTGGGTTTAGCTCCTGACCATAGGCCCGAAGGCTGGCACTGGGATTTATTCCATGCAGGTATTCCATACCACTGGAAAGGAAGCCGCCTGTCCCGGCAGTAGGATCGTAGATGCGGCGGATCAGTCCCGGTTTAGTCAACGCTGCATCGTCGTCCGCAAACACCAGAGAGGTTGTCAGTCGCACGATATCCCGTGGCGTAAAGTGCTCACCCGCCGTTTCGTTAGAACTTTCTGCAAACCGGCGGATCAAGTCCTCAAATATCAGCCCCATATCGTGGTTACTGACAGAAGAAGGGCTCAAATCAGCCTCGGCAAATTTTTTGGCTACTTTGTAGAGTAAATTGGCATCATCAAGCTGCTGTATAAACTCATAGAATTTAAAGTGTTCGAAGATCTCACGCGCGTCATAGCTGAATGAGCGAATGTAACGTTCAAGATTAAGTCGTGGCTGTGTTTCCCCCAACTTACTGAGGTCCAACGGCGAAGTATTGTAAAAGTGTTGCCCGGAAGCGTGGCGAAGAATTGCATCGGCAGCGTTCTCATCAAGCTTTTCAACCACAGGTAACTTATCAAGTACAGCCTGTTTGGTAGGCGTAAGCACGCACTCAAGACGACGAAGAACGGTAAATGGCAGAATCACTCTGCCATACTGAGATTGCTTGAAATCACCACGTAGTAAGTCAGCGACGGACCATAAGAAAGCCGCCATTGAAGAAAAATTAGTCATTTTATTACCTCTTGATTTTGCCCTATTGTCCACGTAAAAGCGGAGAGGACAAGAAGAAGTGAAAACTGCGAAGTCTTTTCTCTTGTAAGGCTACATACGGGTGACGTGTCGTGGATTACTGGAATCGCCCACATGAACAGAAGTGCTAATGCTTTTTCTCAATCAAAAGGTATGGATGGGACCAGATACTGATGGAAACATTACTTATTATTGGAGGACACATCTGGGCTGTGAAACATTTAAGCCAGATGTAATCTGACACCATGACCGACGATATTCACTGAATAGTGTTGATACACCCATATAGATATACATACCCATTGAGTGTATCAACTGATGGCTTACATGCGTCTAAACGCTTATGGACATCCTGTCTTATGGACAAACTACTTACGGGTTCTCACCCCAGAAGCAAATGTCAGTCCAGTAAACCCCATCTCATCCTGCTTACATAGCGCCCGTGCCAGTAGAACAGGTGGCAGCCTGTGCTTGCGGGTCCTCCTTTTGCCAACCTCATCAGGGTAGGGTCTTACTTCCTGCCACATCCCCTTGAAACAGTAAGTTACCTGCGCATCAAAATCCCTTAGTTTTTGGCTTTTCATTGGTCGACTAATTATCCCTGCTCTGGCCCGTATATTTTTGTCTCTTTTCATCGCCTTCCTTAGCGTTTTGAGCGCGCCAGGCTCTCTTGGCATCAGCAGATGCAAATGAGGCATCCAGCGCTGAATATCGGTGTGAAAATCCAGCTCATAGCCCCCCACTATTTTGTCCGTAAATCCGGCTCTTTTTACCATCTTGTAGACCCGTTCCCGGAATTTCTTATGGTCCCAGTGATCTTGACCCTCCATCTCCGGACAGCTTTTGTATCTTAAGTTAACGATGTCCGCTGCCGCCGGTATTCCCTCGGGGAGTGATATCCCAGCGCGCTGTGCGGGTGGTTTTCATTGTAATGCGTGAACGCTACTGCAAGGTTTCGCAGTGCTGTTCTCACATCCGGTTTTGGCATGAACGCGATATAGTCTTCTTTCATCGTTTTCACGAACCGTTCGGCCATGCCATTACTCTGCGGGCTGCTCACCGCTGTTGTGCAGGGCTCCAGATTCAGCTCTCTCGCGAACCTCCGCGTTTCATACGCGGTATACGCTGAACCGTTATCCGTCAGCCACTGCACTGGTGTTTCCGGTAGCCTGTCGCCGAAGCGCTTTTCCACCGACCTCAGCATCACATCCTGCACGGTCGAACTGTCATAGCCTCCCGTGCTTGCTGCCCAGTCTATGGCCTCACGGTCGCAGCAGTCCAGCGCGAACGTTACCCGCAGTTTTTCGCCGTTGTCGCAGCCGAACTCGAAGCCATCTGAACACCAGCGCATATCGCTTTCTGCCACCGCTATCTTGCCCTTATGTTCACGCTTCGGTCGCTCTGGTTTGTCATGCAACAACAACAGGTTATGCTCGCTCATTATCCTGTAAAGCCGTTTGGCGTTCACAGGTGGCTGTCCCTCTGTGCGACGTTGCTTGCGCAGGATGCCCCACACGCGTCGATAACCATAACTCGGCATATCGCTGATGATGTCGAGGATAGCCGACAGTATTTCTTCGTCTGCTTCGTCATTACGCCGGTTACAGCGCCTGTCCTGCCAGTCGGCAGAACGGTTAATCCGCAGTGACAGCTGCGCACGCGACACGCCCATGGTGCGGCTGACCAGGGCTATTCCCCGTCCTTTGGCAACAAGGGCGCGTGCGCTATCCATTTTCGCGACTGGCCGTACTCCACGGCTTCTTTCAGGATCTCAACTTCCATCGTCTTCTTGCCCAGAAGGCGCTGAAGTTCCCGGACCTGCTTCAGAGCAGCAGTAAGCTCAGAAGCAGGAACGACTTCCTCTCCGGCCGCAACGGCGGTGAGGCTGCCTTCCTGATATTGCTTCTTCCACTTAAACAGCAGGCTGGGCTGGATACCATGCAGGCGGGCGACATGGGAGACATTCATGCCCGGCTCCATCGTCTGCTGGATAATGGCGATCTTCTCCTGAGGAGTTTTACGTTTACGGGCTTCTTGCCCTAACAGGATCCCGGTCATCTCAAAATTGGCATTAGTGTTAGACATATATTCAAGCCTATCTCTTATCTGGAGATACAGCTACTGTCCGGTGTTTCAGGGGGCTACATCACCCAGCAACTGATCTGCTCTTCTTCCAGCATGGCATCGTAATACACCAGCGTAACCACTCTGTACGCGCTCATACACCCCCGCAGCGGGGCCAGTTCAGCCAGTTTACGTAACCTGTGCAGGCGGAAGCACTGTGGGCACGCAGCACTGCCACATGGCTTATCTAACATACAGGCTTTAAGTTTCCTCTTTAGCCGAAGAGCCTTTCCTCGCCACTTTTTGTGTGCTTTTCTGACTTCTTTGCTTTCATTCTCGTTATCATTCCTGTCCTGCTGGACAGCTTTTTGTATTGCTCTTATACGGTACTGGCGCTCTTTCTCCATCCGATCCCGGGTTTCAAACCCTGGAATGGTGAGAGCCAGCTTTTCCAGTTGGCGCTCTTCTTCTGTCAGCGATACGTATACTGATCGCGCAATGCGGTCTTTTGCACCAAACATATCAGCAGCCTCCTGTAGTGACGCGGGAAGCAATCCATTCACTGACGTCACTTTCCAGCCAGGCTACCGCTCGCCCTCCAGTCAGGGATTTAGGGCGTGGAAAAGTGCCTTTCTCAATCATCCGGTACAACGTGGCGCGGCTCACCGCACAGCGCTCCAGTACGACCCGAATTTTCACCAGTTTCATCTCGTTCATATTTCTGCACTCTTGAGCAGTTCAAGGAGTGCCTTATTCACAAGATCGAAATTCGGAAGCTGCGGCTACGTTTTGGGACGTCTGCAAGCACGTTAGACGTTTCATTGTCGGGCCGACACTTGTGTATGATCAATGTCGGCCAGACATGGGAGATGCTAGAGTGGTTAAAATGGCTAAAGAAGGGAGCCACACATGGCAGGGAAAAAACAGATGAGCCGCCAGCAGCGGTCGACAAAGATGCGGACAGATGCGGGACTGACCCAGGTGAAAGTTTATCTTGACGAAACCACACTGGAATTACTGGCGTTACTTCAGGAAAACTTGTCAGAAGGTAAAATGAAGGGCGATGAAATCAATATGTTCCGCAGTATAGCTGTCACTGCCGGTATCCACAGTCAGGCAGAAGCATGCTTAGGGGAAAAAGTGGTATCAGACATTGTGGCTAAAAATCTGGGCACTGAGTGCAGAGCCAGCGAAGCGACAGACAATCCTCATAAGTTCTTTCTCCGGACGATGATTAACAAGCTTTACGAGAAAGGTCAGCGTAATACACATAGACGCAGACTTGCAGAGGTTGCTGAAATCATGAATGAAAGCAGCTACAGAGCGCCGAATAGGAAGAAAGGGGAATGGAGTGAAAATGATATTAGTCAGTATGTAAATAATGACATACAACTGGAAAAATGATGCCTCAGCAGAGGCGCCAGGCGGTAAGACTGTACACTGCAAGTATCTCTGGAATACCCAGGCCGCGAAGTACGATAGTGTCATTCATCAGGAGTGGTGAGTTGGTCGTACTTTCCCGGCTTCCCCATAGCACTAAGCCCGCCCTGGACGTGCCTGTGAGTCATCAAAAATAGTCCCTGGCCCCGTTTGATTGTTTAGCCAGCAGGTGACGAAGGCCATCCCCCCCATTACGATTTACCAGCAACAGAACGCTCGGGAGGCCCTGTCCAGCATACCTCGGCCCCTGTAGTCATAGCGGGTGGTTGTGGCGATATCGGCATGACCTGCCAGTTGGCGTACCACGTTGAGGTCGGTTCCCTGTTCCAATAGTTGTGTAATGAACGTTCGTCTGAGGTCGTGCGGGGTAAAATAGTCCACGCCAGCGGCCTGGCGTAGCTGTGCCAACAGCCCCGTCAATCCGGTAGTGGTAAGCCTACGTGGCCCAAGCCGGTCTGCCAAGCTGATACGACTGAATAACGGCCCCTCATGCCCTCCCCGGCACTTTAGCCAGCGCCGCAGCTGTGTCCAAACCTTTACGGCAAGGTGAATATCACGACTTTTGCGCCCTTTCCCCTCCCTGACCCAAACGATCCCCGTGGAGACGTCAATATCCTCAACATTAAGGGCAACCAGCTCACCCGCACGCAGCCCGGCACCACACAGAAGCAATAAAATGGCCCGCTCGCGCTGACAGCGCACGGAGGAATACGTCGCTGCCGCCGTCAGCATTGACCGGATTTCATGGCGGGCCAGCGCACGCCCCTGCCGACAACCGTCACCACTGACCCGCCTGACGTTGCGTATCCGCTCCAGCATATCAGCATCCAGTATCCCCATACTGAAGGCCACTCCGGCAACTGACTTCAGCGCCGACAGCGCCATGTTCACGGTAGCAACAGCATAGCCCTCATTCAGCAGCGCCGAGCGCACCAGCATCACCCCCGTGTAGTTCAGCATCTGCCAGGGGTAACTGTCGATATCCGAGCCCGGAAGCAGGATACCGGCACAGCGCCGAAGCTGGCTTTGCATCCCCTTGCGCCCGGCAGGCGCCAGACCTGCCAGCCAAAGCTGTGCCGGATTGGTGGTGGAGACGTTTTGCAGGCGTACAGTTTCCGCGCGCCTGCCCTTGTGGTTCGAGGTCATAACATCATCCTTAATACTGAATAATGGAGTATCCCGGCCATGCAGGCCGGGGAAGCAGTCAATTCATCTGGTAATGTCATTCAGCCCTGCGTGGTCATTTTTTCACGCCATAGCGTTGCAGATAGTGGTTAAGACCCTGCCCGGCTCCGGGCTCAAAGTTCCAGACCCGCCAGATAAGCTGACCTTCAGCATCGCGTATTGCCAGCCGAAAGTGGGTATGCTGGTCATCCTCAATAGCGACACGGTCATACGCTGACACAACACGCTCCGCATCCTGTCGGGTGAACGTGTCCGATGGCAGCAACGGCAACGGCGCTTCAGGTTCAGCGATTGTGGCGCGGTCCGGGGCAGACCTGCGCCCCTGCGTGATATGGCTGACGGCCTTATACGTTCCCCGATTCAGAAGCCCGGTGGCTTTTCGCGCCCGGAGAACATCAATAGTAGTAATCAATGGGGAGCCAAGGATAAAGCCCGCATTGTCCCGGTCTGTGCGTACCAGATCATACATCTCAACGACAGCATTCAGGGCCTCCGCCATGGGAACACCGGCTTCAATATGCGCCTGAATGGTGTCTTCCTCGCCAAACGGCGTATCGCTGAGGGTAAGCCCGTAGTGCTGTGCCAACAGGTGAGTCAGCAGGGTGCGCCAGACTTCAGCAGGCGACAGGCAGCACGATGCCACCCGTGTCGGTGAGACAGGTTGTTTTTTCATGACAGTATTCTCGTGATAATGTGGGTAGTATTGAAAAAGGCGCGAACATGAACGGCAACCCGGCCCGCGCTTATGGAAATCCGCCCGGCAGAAGAGAGAACGGATATGTTCAGTCCTGTGTTGCTGGAACCGGGACAGGAGTGGGATAAATGGCGATATATACATAGCCGCAGGAGCCAAGCGTATCAGCCTCACAAGTCAGTTCCTTCGCCTGCAGTGTGATGCCCTTCGCCCTGCGCGGCTCCAGCTCACCAGACAACAGCATGCCTTCCATCTGCTTCATGAACAGTGGAAAGGCCTGGTCCAGATGGCGTGCATCGCTTTCGCTGAACACACCGCTAAACCCGGCCCGGTCGGCCAGAAAATGTAGGTTGTGGCCTTCCTGTACCAGTCGTGCACCAAACAGCGGCGTCACATCACGCCAGAGCCCCCACCAGGGGGTTGCTGGCGACGGTGTATGTGTTGAATGGGTCATATTTGTGTCTCCATATTCCAGCCAGTGAGATACGCCTCCGGCAGGGCTTTATTATCTTCAGTTCAGCTTTCCCACATCACGCGGGTGGTGTAGACCCCGCTGGCGTGATAGCTCAGGAAGTTGCGCTCCCACAGGGTGTATAGCGCCCGGGCCTCAGACGGGGACAAATCCCCTGTACGGCAGTGCCAGACATAGCCCTGCGACCAGCTGATATCGATGATTTTCTCAAGCTCGGGATAAACGTTGCCGACATAGCCAAAATCGGTGGCGTAGTCCAGACACCACTCGTCCCCCTGGTGAACTAGCCGGATTTCCACCGGGTGATAACCGCCCCGCTCCACGCTGTAGTCCGGGTCCCGGAAGTTGAGCGTAACGGCGGTGACGCGATGTTTACTGGCAGGTATTTCGCCCGCCTCTGCCATCAACATGTCGAACAGCTGCAGACTGACAGGCAGCACAAAGCCTGCCGGTTGAATAACGGCATTGATGTTCATGGGTAAAACCTCAGTATTTACAGTTTAAAAATGAAGGGATAAGGCGAACGTGGATTACCGTGGTTAATGTGTATTAAACCAGGTAACTCAAAGCAGGCCATGCTCTGCAAAAGAGTATGCATCATCACCACCCACAATAAGGTGGTCCACGACGCGGATATCAAGGAGTGAAAGCGCATCGGTAATTTTTTGGGTAATGTGTTTATCGGCGTGGCTCGGCTCAGGCTCACCGCTTGGGTGGTTATGGACCAGTATCACTGCGGCTGCATGATGCGTCAGTGCCAGAGCGACAATTTCGCGGGGGTACACCATGGTCTGGTTCAGCGTCCCGGTGAACAGGGTGTGGTAGCCCAGAAGATGGTGCTGCTGCGAGAGCAGTATCATTCCGAAGCTCTCCCGGGTGTCCTCTGCCAGCTTCAGCGCCAGCCACTGGTGAACATCATCAGAGGACGTAATTTTTCGGCGATTGCGAAACCAGCGGGAGAGCAGCGTATGGGCAAAGCAGATAATATCCTCGCGGGACACCGGTCCGGTGGTCCGGTAAAGACCGCTCTGGTCGCAGGCGGTAAAAGCCATGGTCAGTCTCCTTCTGCAGGGGTCAGAACTCACGTTCGACGAAATAGATGGCGTCCGGCAGCAGCGTGTGGCGCTTCAGCTCCGGCTGTACGGAGAACGTATCCCTGCGCTGGCTGCGTATTCCCAAGCTGTCAAACAGGAACAGCCGGGTGGCATCGGTACGGACTACCACAGACCAGTGCCAGGATGTGCCCAGAATCACCACGCGCTGAGCCTGGTTCTCCGGCAACGCCAGCCAGTCGCTGATGTCGCTGAGTATCTGTCGGCTGCGCAGGGAGCGGTAACGGAAGGGGGTATGAAAATTCAGGGGATAATGCCGGGCGTAGTACCCTTTCAGGAGAACATCACCAATCAGGTGGTCCATTTGCTCTTCGTCCAGGCCGAGCGTCAGGAGATCAAATAAATCCCATCGTCGCTTATAGCTGCTTAGCAGACTGTACATTAATTTTTCCCGCCGTACTCTACCGTCATAAAGGTAACTGAGGGTGTTAATCAGACTGTAGATGCCACACAAATAGTCATGCTGGCCCTGACGGGACGCATGAACGTCTCGGGGAAGTGTCATTGTTGCTATTCCAGGAAAAGTGATGGCTGTGAACAAGCCCGGATGGATTAATACAGTGGCTGAGTACGTAATGACTGCCACTATATTAATTATAGCAAAATCAAATAGTTATCGCAAATAATTCCTATTATCACTTATCTAGCGCAACCAGGATATCTATCACTTGTTACTGGTTAACGTCCCCTTCAGTCAGGTCCCTCGCAACCTGAGCCAGAGCCTGCTGCAAAAGTTTATCCCTGGAGGCCGGTTTCATTGTGCGAAACAGCTGTATCCAGAGGTTGAGCTGCTCATCTGCTGAGGTATCTGCCGCATCCCGCTCACTTTTCAGCGCCATCCCTGCCGCGCTGATATGGTACAGAAACCCCTTCCCACTGGTGCGTTTGCGGCGGATTTCCGGATGAAGGGCAGTGAGCTTTTCCAGACGTAATCGCGCCCCTTTCGCTGTGCCCGGCATTCCTTCCATTCCGGCAAACTGCTCTGCTGTAAGCCACTCCCCACTCTCCGCCATTCCGTTAACGCAGGGGTCAGTCATCTGTTCACTGCCCATAAAAATTTCACCTCTTATCAAAGCGTTAGTTAAATGAGCGCAAATAACCACAAAAGGAACTTGATAACTTCCTTTTGTTCGCTTTTAATATCTCCAGTACTAACAACCCGGAGTGAATACATTGAGTAACTCAACAGATTCGCAAAAAAAGCGAAGTAAGGGAAGTGCTGTTAACTGGCACCGGGCAGATATTGTCGCCGCCCTGCACAAGCGGGGACTTTCCCTGTCTGCTCTCTCCCGGCACCACGGGCTGGCCTCAAGGACGCTGAGTAACGCTTTTGAGCGTCACTATCCCCGGGCAGAAAAGATTATTGCTGAGGCACTGGATACCACGCCCGAAACCATCTGGCCTGAGCGCTACGCAGGCAGGTCTGTCAAAAAGGAAAGCTGAAGGGAGCGTAGAGTGGCGACCACTATTACCGAAGTAACGGAATGCTTTGAGTACCTTTTTAGTTCCCTTTACCGGAAAGCGTTTGTCAACCCCTGCGCCTTAACGAATGCAATGAGCGGGAGCTATTACCACTGGTGCGTTGCTACCTACTGGGCGGGTTTGCTGACAGCCTCTCACCTGAGGTTAGGGGAAAACTACCGGGCAGTTTGTCCGGGCATGGCTACATTGATTTCGTCATTGACGATGTGGCTGTAGAGTTCGCCGTCCGTGAGCCGGGAGCTGCCCGTTCAACACTGTCAGCCTCCGTCAACAGCACGGAGGTGAAGAAACTGATGAAGTATGACGGCAAAGCCCTGCTGGTACTGTTCGATTTTTCTGACACGCCCTATACCGAAAAATAAATTGAGTCCTTCAGGAGCTGGCCTTCTCTGGGCCGGGGCAACCATCGCAAATCCGCGTTCAATGTCGCGTATTTCTTTGTGGAAAAACGCAGTCCTCTAACACATGGAAAAATCACCAGAAATATCCGCATCCGTTAACTGTAACGCGCATGACGGATGATGAAACGTCAATGAAAGGAGACCACCGAAGATGAAGAAAACCACTGCCATGTTGCTTCTGGCATTTTCAGGTTGTGCCGGGGCAAAAACACTCCCCGCAGAAAATTTGCAAGGGCTGTATGAGGCTTATGCCACCCTGAATACCTGCCACCAGTATGGTTACACTGGCGATGAGTCCTTAACCGCACTGGACAAACTTATCCGCAGCAATCGCTATCAGGATAATACCGGCAATATCATGACATTAACGAAGGACAATATTAACTATTACCATTCCCTTCAGGACCGCTTTATTCTTGAGCAGCAATTCAAAAGCAAAGGAATAAACCAGAGCGGTATCCGGCTCCAGATAAAAACCCTGTGCGACCAGATGAACGCCGTTGTTGGTGGGAAGCTGGGTGTGAAAACCCGTGTTATTTCACCGGATGATCTTCCCGCCAGCGCAAAACCTGTTTTTGACAAACCGGCCACTAACAGTGCTCCGGAAATTCCAGAAGACCGACCGATGACATGGGACAACAGTCCGGTCCAGAGTATTCCGATTAAGTGAGGGGTAACACAATGAAGAAGCGTATTATTACCGCACTGCTCATCACAACAGCATCCGTCCAGGCGCTGGCAACTTACCCAGCAAGTCAGCCCGCTCAGCCCGCAGAAGTAATGGTCAGAATGTGCCAGCAACAGCGTACCGGCATTGAGAAGAACAAGGCTATCAGTAAAGTCTACAATACTGTGAGCGACTGGCCCATAGCCTCAACGACAGAAGTTGCTGCGGCTATGGATGAGGGCTGGGGTTTTGCGGTAAAGAATCGCGGGACCAAATGCGACCGGATTTATCCCGTGATGATTGACATGCTTGTCAGAAAAAAGGGGTGAGCAACCAAGCCTAACTTAAGCTGGCAAGACCAATCTGCATTAATTTATCTGGCAATGTGTCCTCCTGCAGGACTCGATTATTTCAAACCGTCGGCTATGAGCGAAGAGTTAACATTAGAAGGCCGCATTCATCGGTTATTCCGATGAATGCCTTGTAAACCATTTTTATTTTAAAACGTAACATTGTATAAATGCTTATTTTTAAGCTTATCGTTTTCTTCTACTTTTCGCCCAAGGTAAACAAACTCCATTATGTCATTGAACTCCGTATTCTCAGAACTGTCCTGATCGAGAACTCCAACATCTAAATAAAGTTGTTTTGCTTGCTCAAAGTTATTGTAAAGCAACCCTTGCTGCTCAAGAATTGAGGATACTTCTTCTATACGTTCCAAGCAACAAATGTACATATTAGCAGGAGCATTTGCTACAACTAACTCCGCCTGTAGTTTTCCATGAACAGCTTCAATATCAGCAATAGCTTCAGGTGTATATGGTAACGTGCTAGATAACTCACATTTTCTTTGATTTAGCCAATTCAAAGCATCATTTTTGTCATACGCTTTAAGCAGTACTAGACATAACTTATCAATAACCAACAGATTGCTCTTGTCATTTTCATATAGATTTTCGAGAACAATACATCTAATAATCGGAGGAAGTATAGAAAAGGCTCTTACAACTTCATTACTGGAACCAAATTTATATTTTTTGAAGTACAATACAAACAAGCCAGCATATAAATTAAACAATGCGTTTATTGCAGAGTCTACATCACAATCAGAAATAGGTGATAGGTTTTCCGTATGAGTGCATTTATTTCCGAGTTTCTGCAGTTTTCTTACGGCTTTCATTAAAAGCTTATCATTTGAACTTGCAACCTTTAACGCCTTGATGACCTCAAAATCACCAAGCGTAACTTGCGTACCTTGAGGAATGTCTAGTAATTTCCGTATGACAACTTCTGAATATTGTCTAACTGTAGAAATCTTACCTCTATTTGATCTGGACTCGATATAAAAGGCATCATTAATTAAATCCTTAACCAAATCTTCATATACTTTATTTTTAAATTTCATTTTGTGCATCCGTAAATGTATTTTTTTAACGGCTAATATTTTAACGCCCCACATTTACGCTTAACCTTTCAACCAGTTTGGTCATGCTGTAAATGACTACTTAAGATCATACATTTGTTTGCATTTGTCTAGTCCTTATTTTTAGGGTATCACGTACGCATGTTATCCAGCAAAAGAATACTGATAGTTCATTTTAAATTTGCTGTAGTTACTGTTCGCATACATGGTAAAGTGAAAAAAATAAGCAGAGGCAGCTTATTTTTGCACACTATGGGCAAGCCTAACTATGTCTGCTTCATCCTGTAAGTTCAACCTATGGATGCAACACATTGGCTAATCGCGAATACTATATTATCAGCAAGTGATGCTACAGAAATAACTATTTCAAGTGTCTTAATAACCTGTTCTGGTACCACTGCATTGGTCACGCAGGATTGCAGTTAAACCATTGGCGATTCCGCCACTACGTCAGCAGAAATGTCACAACTACCGCGACCCAATCAATCCAGAAGACTATCTAAATAATCAGCCCATATCTGCAACCATTTTTCACACTCAGCGTCATATTTATATAGATTATAAATACCTTCTACCCCGCCTTTTGTATGCCCAAGAACGGCCTCTGCTACTTCATTGGGACATTGTAATCGTGATAACCCTGTCCGTACCGTCCGTCTTAGATCGTGAGGCGTCCAACTCGGTATATCCAGCATTTGCCCCTGCTCACGCATACGCCAAGCATTCTCGGTAAGATATTTCTGCTGTATAGGTAATTTTGTGCGAGAAGAAGGGAAAAGATAGGTATCAGAGTTAAGCCGCAGAACCTTCAAAAAGTTGATGGCTTGAGTGGACAATTGCACATAGCGCTCAATGCCTGTTTTGGTTTCTCTTAGATGAATGGTGCCTTTTTCAAGATCAACATCCTTCCATGCCATATTGCAGACTTCACCGGTACGACACCCGGTCCAGAGAGTCAGACGTAACACGTTTTTGATCGTTGGCGTATAAGCAGAGCCCGGAAGCCATTTAAGAAATTTAACGAGCTCGTCCTCGCTCAGTACTCGTGTTCCACGTCCATTTGTGAGCTTGATTCTTGTCTGTCGTAAGCTGGATTTTGCTAGCAACGCTGGATTCGCAAAACTGTCATCAAAGCGCCCAAGGCCAATTGCAAATTCATATGCGAGTGAAAGCTCCCTCAGTACATTCCCTGCCTGTACGGTTGCACCTCGAGCTATAATGCCATTGATTAAATTAATGATATCCTGGCGCGTAATATCAGCCGCATTCCGGGTTCCTAAGCTTTTAACAGCGTCACCATAGAGAGTACGACGAACCTCAGCCTGTCCTTTCGGCTTTCTGGCACCTAGAATGACCTTCCCGTCCTTCGTTTTACGATCCTCAATACGTTCAGTAAGATACAGTTCAACTAATCCCTGTACGGTCAATTCAGGGATCTTAGCCTGTTCAGCTTCAATCGCACGCTGGAGCTTATCTTGCTTAAGCTCTGACGCAGGACACCGACCTTCCTGTCGGAGAAGCTTTAATTCGTGAAGTTTAAGACGTGCAGCGGCGAGAGAAGTCTGCGGGAAGTTACCAATTTTAACCTGAGCAAGCTTGCCAGTCAGAGGACTTGTGTAACGGTAGAAAAAAGACTTAACCCCAGTTGCACCGCAGGAGACACGTAAGCCACGATTTTCGCCTACATCAGCCTTATCTTTGTCTCCAGGCTTCATCATTTCTACCGCTTTAAACGAAAGTGGCTTTCCCTCTTGTTTTCCTACCATAAAGACTCCGTTATCATGCACCTTATGCAGTCATGAACATAAATGTAGGTTGCGCTGTATGTGCCCATATTTTACCAAGCCATAGGTTGGCAAGCTACACTTTAACCTACATTTAAATGTAGGATTTCATGATATTCGATGAGACACCGTGAAGCCTAATGATAACCATAAAAATCACTAACTCATTAAAAATTAAGAAAATGGACATCACAAACCGATGAGTACAATAGAAAACTTAGACTCTCACACCCCAATGATGCAGCAGTATCTGAAGCTGAAAGCACAGCATCCGGAAATCCTGCTGTTTTACCGTATGGGCGATTTTTACGAGCTATTTTATGACGATGCTAAGCGTGCATCGCAGCTGCTCGACATCTCGCTGACCAAACGTGGCGCATCGGCAGGCGAACCCATTCCTATGGCAGGTATCCCGCACCACGCGGTAGAAAACTACCTGGCGAAGCTGGTGAATCAGGGCGAGTCCGTTGCAATCTGCGAACAGATCGGCGATCCGGCGACCTCAAAAGGCCCCGTGGAACGCAAAGTCGTGCGCATCGTCACGCCTGGCACCATCAGTGATGAAGCCCTGTTACAGGAGCGCCAGGATAACCTGCTGGCAGCGCTGTGGCAGGACGGTAAAGGGTTTGGCTACGCGACGCTGGATATTAGCTCCGGACGTTTTCGTCTGAGTGAACCGGCTGACCGTGAAACGATGGCTGCCGAACTGCAGCGCACCAACCCGGCAGAATTGCTCTATGCCGAAGATTTCGCCGAAATGGCGCTGATTGAAGGTCGTCGCGGGTTACGCCGTCGTCCGCTGTGGGAATTCGAAATTGATACCGCGCGCCAGCAGCTGAATCTGCAGTTTGGCACCCGCGATCTGATTGGCTTTGGCGTTGAAAACGCACCGCGCGGGCTATGTGCGGCAGGTTGCCTCCTGCAGTACGTGAAAGATACCCAGCGCACCGCCCTGCCGCATATCCGCTCTATCACCATGGAGCGCCAGCAGGACAGCATCATCATGGATGCTGCCACGCGCCGTAATCTGGAGATCACGCAGAACCTGGCGGGTGGCGTAGAAAATACGCTCGCGTCGGTCCTCGACAGTACGGTTACGCCAATGGGCAGCCGCATGCTGAAACGCTGGCTGCATATGCCGATCCGCAATACCGAGACGCTGGTTTGCCGTCAGCAGACGATTGCCGCGCTGCAGGATCGCTATACCGAACTGCAGCCGGTTCTGCGCCAGGTGGGCGATCTGGAGCGTATCCTTGCGCGCCTGGCACTGCGAACAGCGCGACCACGCGACCTCGCGCGGATGCGTCATGCATTCCAGCAGCTGCCGGAACTGCGCGCGCAGCTGAGTGACGTTGACAGCGCGCCGGTACAGAAACTCCGCGAAACCATGGGCGAATTTACCGAGCTTCGCGAACTGCTGGAGCGCGCCATTATCGATGCGCCTCCGGTTCTGGTGCGTGATGGCGGCGTGATTGCCCCAGGCTACAACGAAGAGCTGGACGAATGGCGCGCGCTGGCCGACGGTGCGACGGACTACCTCGATAAGCTGGAAATCCGCGAGCGCGAACGTCTTGGGCTCGACACCCTGAAAGTGGGGTATAACGCGGTACACGGTTACTACATTCAGATTAGCCGCGGGCAAAGCCACCTGGCGCCGATCCACTACGTGCGTCGCCAGACGTTGAAAAACGCCGAACGCTACATCATTCCTGAACTGAAAGAGTACGAAGACAAAGTCCTCACCTCGAAAGGCAAGGCGCTGGCGCTGGAAAAACAGCTGTATGACGAGCTGTTCGACATGCTGATGCCGCACCTGGGCGACCTGCAGCAGAGCGCCAGCGCGCTGGCGGAGCTGGACGTGCTGGTCAATCTGGCAGAACGCGCTGAAACGCTGAACTATACCTGCCCGACCTTTACCGATAAGCCTGGCATTCGCATCACTGAAGGCCGTCACCCGGTGGTAGAGCAGGTGCTCAACGAACCGTTCATCGCCAACCCGCTGAGCCTGTCACCGCAGAGAAGAATGTTGATCATTACCGGTCCGAACATGGGCGGTAAGAGTACCTATATGCGTCAGACGGCGCTGATTGCCCTGCTCGCGTATATCGGCAGCTACGTTCCGGCGCAAAACGTGGAGATTGGCCCCATCGACCGCATCTTTACCCGCGTTGGGGCAGCGGACGATCTGGCGAGCGGACGCTCAACCTTCATGGTCGAGATGACCGAAACGGCAAACATTCTGCATAACGCGACGGAGCACAGCCTGGTGCTGATGGACGAAGTCGGACGCGGAACGTCAACCTATGATGGTCTGTCCCTGGCATGGGCCTGTGCGGAAAACCTTGCGAATAAAATCAAGGCCATGACGCTTTTTGCCACCCATTATTTCGAACTGACGCAGCTGCCGGAGAAAATGGAAGGGGTTGCGAACGTTCATCTGGACGCGCTGGAGCACGGCGATACTATTGCCTTCATGCACACGGTGCAGGATGGCGCGGCGAGCAAGAGCTATGGCCTGGCCGTCGCGGCGCTGGCAGGCGTACCGAAAGAGGTGATCAAGCGCGCGCGTCAGAAACTGCGTGAACTGGAAAGCCTGTCACCGAATGCGGCGGCGACGCAGATTGATGGTACGCAGATGTCGCTGCTGGTTCCTGCGGAAGAGACGTCGCCTGCGGTGGAAGCGCTGGAGAATCTCGACCCGGATTCACTGACGCCGCGTCAGGCGCTGGAGTGGATTTATCGGTTGAAGAGTCTGGTTTAGTTTTCTGCGGTCTGTTTTGTCGGGTGGCGGCTTCGCCTTACCCGACCTACAAAACCCGTAGGCCCGGTAAGCGCAGCGCCACCGGGCAAAAGACCACACAATATTATCGCCCGGTAAGCGTAGCGCCATCGGGCTTTTTTTATAGCAGCGGCGGGATCGTCGGCACCTGCGGTGCCTCATCAATATCCTTCTGCGTCATACGGAACGCTTCCGGATAGTGCTCGCGGCTGGTGCGGCGCAGCGGTTCGGTATCGCGCCAGGTATACAAACAATGCTGGCACTGATAAACGGTCCAGACCCCTTTTACCGGCGACGTCGCCATCACTTCAATATGCTCATCGGCACAACGTGGACAAATCATCTTTTCCTCCTTATTGACGTGCTGCCAGCATCGCGGTCAGTTTTTCAGCCCAGGCTTTGGTTTCAGGCAGATCCTGTACCGGCTGGCTGTAGTGGCCCCGGGTGTCCGGCGCGACAGGCGTGGTGGCATCGATAATCAGCTTGTCGGTAATGCCTGCCGGGCTGGAACCGGGATCGAGTTCAAGGACCGACATGTTCGGCAGCTGCACCAGATCCCCTGCCGGGTTCACTTTTGACGACAGCGCCCACATTACCTGCGGGAGGTTGAACGGATCGACATCCTCATCCACCATGATTACCATCTTCACGTAGCCCAGACCGTGCGGCGTGGTCATGGCGCGTAAACCGACCGCGCGGGCAAAACCGCCGTAGCGTTTTTTGGTAGAGATAATCGCCAGCAGACCGTGGGTGTACATCGCATTCACCGCCTGCACTTCCGGAAACTCCGCTTTAAGCTGCTGGTAGAGCGGCACGCAGGTAGCCGGTCCCATCAGATAGTCAATCTCGGTCCACGGCATGCCGAGGTAGAGCGACTCAAAAATCGGTTTGGTGCGGTAAGAAACTTTGTCGATACGGACAACCGTCATGTTACGGCCACCGGAATAGTGTCCGGTAAACTCGCCAAACGGCCCCTCGATTTCCCGCTTGCGGCCTTCAATCACCCCTTCCAGGATCACTTCAGAACCCCACGGCACATCAAAGCCGGTCAGCGGCGCGGTGGCAATCGGGTACGGGCTTTCACGCAGCGCGCCGGCCATTTCATACTCGGACTGATCGTATTTCAGCGGCGTGGCGCCCATCAGGGTGATGATCGGGTCGTTGCCCAGCGTAATCGCAATCGGCAGGTCTTCACCACGCTCTTCCGCTTTGTGCAGATGCAGGGCGATATCGTGCATCGGAACCGGCTGGAGGCCGAGCTTGCGCTTGCCCTTCACTTCCATACGGTAGATCCCGACGTTCTGCTTGCCGAAGTTGTCCGGGTCGAGCGGATCGCGCGAGACAACGCACGCTTTATCGAGATAAAAACCGCCGTCACCGTCGTTCAGGCGAAACAGCGGCAGGATATCGAACAGGTTAATGTCCTCCCCGTCGACCGTATTCTGCGCCCAGGCCGGGTTGGCGCGGCGCTCCGGTGTGACGGGAAATTTATCCCAGCGGCGGATAAACTCGTCGATCTGTTTTTTTACCGGAGTGTTTGCAGGCAGCCCCATCGAAATGGCGTGGTTCTGCCAGGAGCCGATGGTGTTCATCACCACGCGGGCATCGGTAAAGCCACGAATGTTGTCGAACCACAGCGCGGGCGCGCCGTCGCCAATGCGGCCGGTCGCGTTGGCTGCCGCAGCCAGATCGGGCTCGGCGTTTACCTCTTCCTCAATTTTCAGCAGTTGCCCTTGCTCATCGAGCGCCTGCAGGAAGCTTCTCAAATCATCAAATGCCATCTTTATTCTCCTGTGAAAAATGTTTCGCCTCCCGCAGCCCGTTCCAGCGGCGCGCCTTTTTATGCTCCAGACCGAACTGGTCGAGCACGCGGGTGACGATGTGCTGGGTAATGTCATCGGCGGTTTGCGGGTGGTTGTAATAGGCAGGCATGGGCGGCACCATCGCCACGCCCATGCGGGAAAGGGCAAGCATGTTCTCAAGATGAATGGTGCTGAGCGGCGTTTCACGGGGCACCAGCACCAGCTTGCGCCCCTCTTTCAGCACCACGTCCGCCGCACGTCCCACCAGCCCTTCGGCGTAGCCCGCGCGGATACCCGCCAGCGTTTTCATGCTGCAGGGAATGACGATCATGCCGTCGGTGCGAAACGAGCCGGAGGAGATAGTGGCAGCCTGGTCAGCCGGACTGTGGACAACGTCAGCCAGCGCAGCAACGTCCTGCGCGGTGTAGGGCGTTTCAAGCTCAATGGTGGTTTTTGCCCACTTCGACATGACCAGATGCGTCTCCACCTCCGGCATTTCCCGCAGCGCCTGCAGCAGCGCCACGCCCAGCGGTGCGCCCGTTGCCCCCGTCATTCCTACTATCAATCTCATTCATCACCTCAATTATTTGTTCGTACACGAACATTGTAAATAAACTACTCCAGGATCATTTTCCTGACAAGATTGTTCGCATACGATCACACGAATGGCTAAAAGATGCCGCGTTAAAATTGAGAGCAATAGCGGCTATCATAGGGGGAGATTTTTTCCGTCGGAGTGTTCATGGAACTAAGACAAGAGGCGTTCCACCTGTTACGTCAGCTTTTTCAACAGCATACCGCGCAGTGGCAACATGCCTTACCGGAACTGACCAAGCCACAGTATGCGGTGATGCGCTCTATTGCCGAGCATCCGGGTATTGAACAGGTGGCGTTGACCGAAGTGGCGGTCAGTACGAAAGCGACCCTGGCGGAGATGCTCAGCCGCATGGAGGCGCGCGGGCTGGTCAAGCGCGAGCACGATCCGGCCGATAAGCGCCGCCGGTTTGTCTTCCTGACGCCAGAAGGTGAAGCCCTGATTGCTGGCTGTAAACCGGTTGGCAACGAGGTGGATGAGGCGTTTTTAGGACGTCTTAACAAGGCCGAGCGCGAGCAGTTCTCTGCGCTCATCAAAAAGATGATGCACGATTAATTCACGCTGGTGCGCATAAAATCGATAAACGTGCGCACCTTCGCTGACACATGCCGGGCATCGGGATAAACCGCATAGATGCCCTGCCGCGCAAAGGTATATCCCGGTAAAACCGGGACCAGTTTTCCCGCATCAAGCGCATCGCGCGCCAGCCATTCCGGCAGTAACGCCACGCCTCCGCCTGCAAGCGCAAAAGCCATAAGGGCCTGAGCGCTGTCGGCAAACAGGCGCGGCGCTTTTTTTATTTCCAGCGTTTCAGGCGCGCCGCTGGCATCCTTCACCTGCCAGCGCAGCGGCGAGGCCAGGCGCTCGTGAATAATCCAGTCGGCGTGGGCCAGCTGCGCAAGCGTTTCGATCGGATGGTTAACCAACCACCCGGGCGTCGCGACGGGGATAATGGAGAAGTGCGAAATCAGCGCGGCGTGGTTGCGCGAATCGGCAAGCGTTCCCAGCCGGATGGCCACGTCAAAGCGCTCCGAGATAAGGTCGGCGTGCAGGGACGACGAAACGTGCCGCACGCGAAGATCCGGGTGCTGCTGGCTAAACCTGGCCAGCAGCGGCACCACCACCTGTGAGCCATACTCGGGCGTAGTCGTGATCCGCAGTTCGCCAGTAAGCCCCGCATGATTCGCGCGGACATCATCCTGCAGCCGTTCCGCATCCTTCAGAAGCGCCACGCTGCGTTGATGAAATAGCGCGCCCGCCTCGGTTAACGTCATACGGCGGGTGGAGCGCAGCAGCAGCGTAACGCCCAGCTCATCTTCTAGCTGACGAATATTGAAGCTGACCACGGCTTTTGTCAGCCCCATTGCCTCGGCTGCGGCAGTGAAACTGCCGGTATCCGCCACCGCGACAAACATCTGCGCCCGCTGCAGGTTAATCATCATCACGCCCTATACTGTCAAAATATTTTTGACAGTATATCGCGCTTTGTCAGGTTTATCCGTGCTTCCGGGGTCGATACGATACGCCACCTCACCGGAGGATCCACCATGACGTATCGCAGCAAAGTCGCCGCTGTTTATCTGCTGGGCTTTTTTCTTGATTTAATCAATATGTTTATTGCCAGCGTTGCCTTCCCGGCAATGGCTCACGCCTTTAACACCACGCCTTCAGCCCTTGCCTGGGTCAGTAACGGGTACATTGCCGGCCTGACGCTGGTGATCCCGTTCAGCAGCGTGCTCACGCGCCGCATCGGGCCAAAGCGCGTCATCCTGCTCTCGCTTTTTCTGTTCAGCGCAGCCTCCGCAGCGGCGGGCCTATCTGGAACGCTTGAAAGTCTGATCGCCTGGCGAGTACTCCAGGGCGTGGGAGGAGGCTTACTGATCCCCGTCGGACAGGCACTGACCTGGCAACAGTTTAAGCCTCACGAGCGTGCCCGACTCTCCTCGGCGGTGATGCTGGTCGCGCTGCTTGCCCCGGCCTGCTCCCCTGCTATCGGAGGCCTGCTGGTGCAGACGCTAAGCTGGCGATGGATATTTTTCGCCACGCTACCGGTCGCTGTCGTGACCTTTGTTTTGGCCTGCCTGTGGCTTAAACACGAGATGCCCGCGATGAAAGCGGCCAGACTGCTAAACCTGTCGTTGCTCGCGGACCCGCTTTTGCGTTTTTCCATGCTTGTCTATATCTGCGTACCCGGCATGTTTATTGGGGTGAACGTCACGGGCATGTTTTATCTTCAGCACGTGGCGAACATGAGCCCAGCCGCAACGGGGATGCTCATGCTGCCGTGGTCCATGGCATCGTTTATCGCCATCACGGCAACGGGACGCTATTTTAACCGCATCGGCCCCCGACCGCTGATCGTCATCGGCTGCCTGCTGCAGGCGACGGGTATTCTGCTTTTGATTAACGTCAGTTCGGCTACGCTGCTGCCTGCCGTTGCGTTTACCTTAATGGGCGCGGGGGGAAGCCTGTGCAGCAGTACGGCTCAGAGCAGCGCTTTTCTGACGACGCGCCGGGAAGAGATGCCGGATGCCAGCGCGCTGTGGAATCTTAATCGTCAGCTGAGCTTTTTTGCCGGTGCCCTGCTGCTGGCGCAGGCGCTGAACCTGGCGCAGGCCTGGCTGACACCGCTGGCCGCATGGCACGGGATGTTTATTTTTGCCGCAGGCATGACCCTGCTGCCTGTACCGTACGTTTTTCGTCTTAACAATACGCAGGTGCTCACCCAGCTGCGACAGGAGAATTCATGACGCCTTTCGAACACGACATTATCGACCTCCACATTGCGCTTGAAGACTGGTTAGGCAAAGGTGAAGGTGATTCCGACGCTCTGCTCGCCCGCTTCAGCCCAGATTTTCTGATGATCCCACCGGGCGGCGTTCAGATCGACTATATCGGTCTTGCCAGTTTTCTGGAAAACCAGCGCGGAAGCCGTTCAGGACTGAAGATCGTCATTGACGAATTATCCACGATCCAGCGCTGGGATCGTGGCGCGGTTCTCCACTACCGGGAGACGCAAACCCGGCCGGACCTGCCCGTCAACGTGCGCTGGTCAACCGCGGTGCTCAATCAGGAAGGCGATCGGATAGCGTGGCGTCTGCTGCACGAAACGGCTAAGCCGTAGCGCAAAAGAAAAAGGCCCGTCTCACGACGGGCCTTTTTTGACGAAAGGTTGCTTATTCGCGGAACAGCGCTTCGATGTTCAGACCTTGCCCCTGCAGGATTTCACGCAGGCGGCGCAGACCTTCAACCTGAATCTGACGAACACGTTCACGAGTCAGGCCAATTTCACGGCCGACGTCTTCCAGTGTCGCAGCTTCATACCCCAGTAAACCGAAACGACGTGCCAGCACTTCACGCTGTTTGGCGTTCAGTTCGAACAGCCATTTGACGATGCTCTGTTTCATGTCATCGTCCTGCGTGGTGTCTTCCGGGCCGTTGTCTTTTTCATCGGCCAGAATGTCCAGCAGCTTCATCGGCCAGAATGTCCAGCAGCGCTTTTTCGGAGTCGCCACCCAGCGGGGTGTCAACAGAGGTAATGCGCTCGTTGAGACGCAGCATACGGCTTACGTCATCAACCGGTTTATCGAGTTGCTCGGCAATCTCTTCTGCGCTTGGCTCGTGGTCCAGTTTATGGGACAACTCGCGCGCGGTGCGCAGATAAACGTTCAACTCTTTGACGATGTGAATCGGCAGGCGGATCGTACGGGTCTGGTTCATAATAGCCCGTTCGATGGTCTGACGAATCCACCAGGTCGCGTAGGTTGAGAAACGGAACCCGCGTTCCGGGTCGAACTTCTCAACTGCGCGGATGAGACCTAAGTTGCCCTCTTCAATCAGATCCAGCAGAGCCAGACCACGATTGCCGTAACGGCGGGCAATTTTCACGACCAGTCGCAGGTTACTTTCAATCATGCGACGACGCGAGGCAACATCACCACGCAAAGCACGACGTGCGAAATAGACTTCTTCTTCGGCCGTTAGCAGTGGGGAGTAACCAATCTCCCCAAGGTAAAGCTGAGTCGCGTCCAGTACACGCTGTGTGGCGCCCTGCGATAACAGCTCTTCTTCAGCCAAATCGTTATCACTGGGTTCCTCTTCTACTAAGGCTTTTTCGTCAAAAGCCTCTACTCCGTTCTCATCAAATTCCGCGTCTTCATTTAAATCATGAACTTTCAGCGTATTCTGACTCATAAGGTGGCTCCTACCCGTGATCCCTGAACGAGACACCCTGGCTGGCATGCCCCGTCAAATTATCGCTGCGGCAAATACTGCAGCGGGTTTACGGATTTCCCCTTGTAACGAATTTCAAAATGCAAGCGTGTAGAACTGGTTCCGGTGCTACCCATGGTAGCGATTTTTTGCCCCGCCTTAACTTCTTGTTGTTCCCGGACCAGCATTGTGTCGTTATGGGCGTAGGCACTCAGGTAATCATCGTTATGTTTGATGATAATAAGATTACCGTAACCGCGCAGAGCGTTACCGGCATACACAACGCGCCCGTCTGCGGTCGCGATGATAGCCTGTCCTTTACTCCCTGCGATATCGATCCCTTTATTTCCCCCCTCGGAGGAAGAGAAGTTCTCGATAACCTTGCCGTCAGTTGGCCAGCGCCATGCAGAGATTGGCGAACTGGAGGTCATACTGCTGGCAGTCGGTTCAGTAGAGCTAACCACAGGTGCCGTAACCGGTGCTGTGACAACAGTCGCAGTCCCTTTATTATTCGGCAACATTTTGTTAGCAGTCTGATCACCTGAATCCTCAGAATACGTAATTACAGGTTGTGAAGCAACCACCGTGGTGGATTTTTGTGCAGGCTTAACGCTGTTATTTTGAGCCGTCACATCGGCCGCTGAAACGGTGTTGCCAGGCGTAAGCGGCGTACCCGTTGCGTTGCCCACCTGGAGCGTTTGCCCGACTTCCAGACCGTACGGGGCCTGGACGTTATTGCGCTGCGCGAGGTCACGGAAATCGTTCCCGGTGATCCACGCAATATAGAACAGCGTATCGCCGCGTTTCACGGTATAGGTGCTGCCACCGGTATAGCTGCCTTTCGGAATGTTCCCATACTGACGGTTATAGACTATGCGGCCATTTTGGGTCTGAACAGGCTGTTCCACTGGCTGAATCTGTGTCGGCTGCGTCATTGGACGCTGAACCGGCTGGATTGGCGGATTTTGTTGCGCCGTAGAGGTGCCCATTTTAGGCGGAGGAGTGATCAACATTCCGCTGGACGTGTTACCCGAGCCGCTGTTTCCACCGACAGAACTGACGGGCGCAGGCGCGTTGTTAGAACTTGTACAGCCTGCCAGCCAGAGCGAAACCAGTGATAATGCCGCAACACGGCTGATGGTGAATTTAGGGCTTCCCGCGCTCATTTATCCCCCAGGAATGTGTTAACTACCAGTGACTTAAAATTTACCGTGATGGCACGAATCTTTCGCGCCACACCATACGCTGAATTTGCCTTAATAACCCTGGATAATTCCGAGTCTCAGGCCAACTCCCCCTTTACCAGAGGCACAAAGCGCACGGCTTCCACGGTGTCGATAATAAACTCGCCGCCGCGCCGACGAACGCGCTTCAAAAGCTGCTGCTCGTCCCCGACGGGCAGAACAAGAATGCCCCCCTCATCCAGCTGCGACAACAGGGCCGCAGGAATTTCAGGCGGGGCCGCCGTCACGATGATCGCGTCAAACGGCGCGCGCGCCTTCCAACCCTGCCATCCATCACCGTGTCGTGTCGAAACATTATGTAAATCAAGTTGTTTCAGGCGACGACGCGCCTGCCACTGTAAACCTTTAATCCGCTCAACGGAGCATACATGATGAACCAGATGCGCCAGGATCGCGGTTTGATACCCCGACCCGGTGCCGATCTCCAGTACGCGGGAGTCGGGCGTCAGCTCCAGCAGCTCCGTCATGCGCGCCACCATGTAAGGCTGTGAAATCGTCTGACCCTGCCCGATAGGCAGCGCTACGTTTTCCCACGCTTTGTGTTCAAACGCCTCGTCTACAAATTTCTCACGCGGAACCTGAGCAAGCGCTTCAAGCACGTGCTCGTCGCGGATCCCCTGCGCGCGGAGTTGTTCCAGAAGAGTTTGTACACGTTTGTTTACCATTGCGCGTTCACTCCTGCGCGATCCAGCCAGCCCGACACCACATCATGCGCGCTATACGCGGTTAAATCTACGTGCAGCGGGGTAACCGAAACATAGCCTTCATCTACGGCGGCAAAGTCGGTATCCGGACCCGCATCGCACTTATCGCCGGGAGGGCCAATCCAGTAAAGCGTGTTGCCGCGAGGATCCTGCTGAGGGATCACCTGATCGGCAGGGTGTCGACTCCCGCAACGGGTGACGCGAATGCCTTTAATTTCGTCGAGGGGAAGATCCGGCACGTTGATGTTGAGGATGCGTCCGGTACGCAACGGCTCGCGGCCGAGCGCCCGCAGGATCGAACAGGTCACCGCGGCGGCGGTGTCGTAGTGCGTGTGGCCGTTTAACGAGACCGCCAGCGCCGGGAACCCCAGATGGCGCCCTTCCATTGCGGCCGCCACGGTGCCGGAGTAAATCACGTCATCGCCAAGGTTAGGACCGGCGTTAATGCCGGATACGACGATGTCCGGACGCGGACGCATCAGCGCGTTCACGCCCAGAAAAACGCAGTCGGTTGGCGTACCCATCTGCACGGCAATATCGCCATTTTCAAAGGTAAAGGTGCGAAGCGACGACTCCAGCGTCAGAGAGTTAGACGCTCCACTGCGATTACGATCGGGCGCCACGACCTGCACGTCCGCAAATTCGCGGAGGTGTTTCGCCAGGGTCTGAATGCCTGGCGCGTGGATCCCGTCATCGTTACTCAGCAATATTCGCATAATCACCTGAGGTGTTGATAAGTTCCCTGACAACACTGGTGGCAAAGCTACCTGCCGGTAGCCAGAAGCGTAACTCGACGGTTACGTCATCCCACCAGTTCCAGCTTAACTGCTGCGGATAGAGCAGCATCGCGCGGCGTGCCGCTTCGACTTTTTCCCGCACCAGCAAGGATTGCAATTCTGGCGCATCCGCTACGGCTGACTGCTCGGCGGCCAGCGCGTCGCCCTGTGTTCCCCAGTCGCCCGTACCGGGCAGCGCGGCGGTAATCATCAGCGCTTTTGCGTCCACGCGCGACTGCACATCGGCCATTTCTTCGGCCGTTGCCACAAACCAGCTTCCGCGTCCCGCTAATTGTAGCGCATCGCCAACAACAACTTGATTCGCGTCCGGTTTTTTCAGCCTTTCGCTCACAATCTGATTAAACAACGCGCTGCGGGCCGCCGACAACCAAAAACTGCGTTTATTCCTGTCGCGCACCGGTGCATCGCTTTGCGCCCAGCGCAGCGCACCCTGTAGGTTGCTGCCGCCAATGCCAAAGCGCTGCGCGCCAAAGTAGTTCGGTACGCCCAGCTCTTGAATCGCGCTCAGACGCTTCTCAACGTCATCGCGATCGGTCACTTCACGCAGCACCAGCGTAAAGTCGTTTCCCTTCAGCGCCCCCAGACGCAGTTTGCGCTTGTGGCGGGCGAACTCCAGTACCTTACAGCCTTCAAGCTCAAATTTGCTTAAATCAGGCATCGTATTGCCGGGAACGCGCGCGCAGAGCCACTGTTCAGTGACGGCGTGTTTATCTTTCTGCCCGGCAAAGCTCACTTCGCGGGCATGAATTTTGAGGAATTTTGCCAGCGCGTCGGCCACGAAGCGGGTATTGCAGCCATTTTTCAGAATACGCACCAGGATATGTTCGCCTTCGCCATCCGGCTCAAAGCCCAGATCCTCCACCACGAGGAAATCTTCCGGGCTGGCTTTCAGCACCCCGTTCCCCTGCGGTTTACCGTGCAGGTATGTCAGGTTGTCGAAGTCTGTCATTTGCTCGCCTTCAGCAGCAGCGCTACGGCTTCACAGGCAATCCCTTCGCCACGCCCGGTAAAGCCCAGCTTCTCGGTCGTCGTCGCTTTGACGTTCACGTCGTCCATATGGCAGCCCAGATCTTCTGCAATAAACACGCGCATCTGCGGAATGTGCGGCAGCATTTTCGGGGCCTGGGCAATAATCGTCACGTCGACGTTGCCGAGGGTGTAGCCTTTCGCCTGAATGCGGCGCCACGCTTCGCGCAGCAGCTCGCGGCTGTCCGCCCCTTTAAATGCCGGGTCGGTGTCCGGGAACAGCTTGCCGATATCCCCCAGCGCGGCAGCGCCCAACAGCGCGTCGGTCAGCGCATGCAGTGCCACGTCGCCATCAGAATGCGCCAGCAGTCCTTTTTCATAAGGAATGCGCACGCCGCCAATGATAATTGGGCCTTCTCCGCCAAAGGCGTGTACATCAAAACCGTGTCCAATTCGCATTATGCCTTCTCCTGATGGGTCGAACGGGTAAGATAGAATTCCGCAAGCTGTAAATCTTCCGGACGCGTCACTTTAATATTATCAGCGCGTCCTTCAACAAGCTCAGGGTGGAAACCGCAATACTCCAGCGCAGAGGCTTCGTCCGTGATGGTCGCACCTTCTTTAAGCGCACGCGTTAAGCAGTCGTGGAGCAATTCGCGGGGGAAAAATTGTGGCGTCAGCGCGTGCCATAAATCGACGCGATCGACGGTGTGGGCGATAGCCTGTTTGCCCGGCTCGGCGCGCTTCATGGTGTCGCGCACCGGCGCGGCCAGAATCCCGCCAACCTTGCTTGTTTCGCTCAGGGCCAGCAGGCGCGCAAGGTCGTCCTGATGCAGACACGGACGCGCCGCGTCATGCACCAGCACCCACGGCGCGTTTCCGGCGGCCTGAATGCCCGCCAGCACGGAATCGGCGCGCTCGGCGCCACCGTCAACGACGGTAATCTGTGGATGATTTGCCAGCGGCAGCTGCGCGAAGCGCGCATCGCCAGGGCTGATAGCGATAATCACACGCTTCACCCGCGGGTGCGCCAGCAGCGCCGCCACGGCGTGCTCGAGGATCGTTTTATCGCCAATAGAGAGGTACTGCTTGGGACATTCTGTCTGCATGCGCCGGCCAAAACCTGCGGCCGGCACCACGGCGCATACGTCCGAAAAAGTTACTGCCATGTCGTAATCCTGGGCCTGATTATCGATTGTTTTGTGCTGAGCCCTGATTGCGTTTAGACGCATCCGGAACCAGACGATAAAAGGTTTCGCCCGGCTTAGTCATACTGAGTTCATTGCGTGCGCGTTCCTCAATCGCCTCTTGCCCGCCATTGAGGTCATCAATTTCAGCAAAGAGTTGATCGTTTCGCGCCTTAAGTTTGGCGTTTGTTGCCTGCTGAGCCGCGACGTCATCGCTCACCCGGCTATAGTCGTGCAGTCCGTTCTTACCGAACCACAGCGAATATTGCAGCCAGATTAGCAAAGCCAGCAACAGCAGCGTTAGTTTACCCATCCTGCCCCCTGAAAAACGGCATCATCATCCCAAGACTTCCCCAGAGCACTACGCCGGGGTAACAGAGATGCCGCAACATCGCGGGCAAATGTACCACATTTTTTCCGCAGAATCGTCCTGCACAATATCGTTACACAGTTGGTTACGGTTTGAATTATGGCTGAAGTTAGCCCATGAGCCACAAAAATAACAGACCAAACATCAGAACCACCGTCACAATCGTGACCACGGTGCTGTAGAGGAGCTTACCGTTGAGCAGAGAGTGCAGCGCAATGCCGACAACAACCGCCACGGGCATCAACGCCAGAAAGAATGGCCAGGTGTAGAGAAAGAAGAACAGCGTGTTGCCGCCGTAGATGAGAAACGGGATGCCAAGCGCCAGCAGCCATGAGACGAAGCCAATGATGGCCCCAGGAAATGACCAGGTCGTTTCGTCGTCGGTCGCTAGCGGCTCCGACCCGGTGGTGGTGATGTAATGTTCACTGTTGCGCATAGCTAATCCTGTGACCGTGACTCATCGTTCGGGAAGACAGCTCCCGAACGATACCGCCTCAGGATCTGATAATATCGTCCCGTCTGAGCAGGTCTAATAATTGGCTTACTAAATTTGTTACCAATTGTTGACCTTCCAGGTGAATTTCAGGCGATTCAGGCGCTTCGTATACCGCGTCAATTCCGGTGAAGTTGCGCAGTTCTCCGGCACGCGCTTTCTTGTACAGCCCTTTCGGGTCGCGCGCTTCGCAAATCTCCAGCGGCGTATCGACAAACACCTCGATAAAGCGATCCTGGCCCACGCGTTCGCGCACCATCTGGCGCTCGGCGCGGTGCGGAGAGATAAACGCCGTCAGCACTACCAGCCCGGCGTCAGCCATCAGGCTGGCGACTTCGCCCACCCGGCGGATGTTTTCTTTGCGGTCATCGTCGCTAAACCCTAAATCGCTGCACAGGCCGTGACGCACGTTGTCGCCATCCAGCAGGTACGTGCTTACGCCCTGCTGATGCAACGCCTCTTCCAGCGCGCCCGCCACCGTTGATTTACCCGAGCCGGACAGCCCGGTAAACCACAGCACAACCCCACGGTGACCGTGGAGCTGTTCGCGCTGGGCGACGGTCACCGGATGAGGATGCCAGACGACGTTCTCATCATGGGCGGCCATTACTTGCCTCCCAGCAGATCGCGTGCGCCCCAGTGCGGGAAGTGTTTACGCACCAGCGCGTTCAGTTCCAGCTCGAAGGCGCTGAATTCAGACGTCGCGGCAGCCTGTTTAATCGGTTCGCGAACCATACCGGCCCCGACGGTAACGTTGGTCAGCCTGTCGATAAAGATAAGACCTCCCGTGACCGGGTTCTGCTGATACGGATCCAGCACCAGCGGTTCGTCGAAGGTCAGATCGACCAGACCGATGCCGTTCAGCGGCAGCTCGGTGACGTCACGCTGGGTGAGGTTGTTGATATCCACCTGGAACTGAATACCGTCCACGCGGGCGCGGGTTTTCTTGCCGGCAATTTTGATGTCATAGCTCTGGCCAGCGGTCAGCGGCTGTTCCGCCATCCACACCACATCCACGGAAGCCCCCTGCACTGCCGCCAGCGTTTCCTGCGCGTCGACCAGCAGGTCGCCGCGGCTGATATCAATTTCGTCTTTCAGCACCAGCGTTACGGCTTCACCGGCGCCCGCTTCCTGCAGGTCACCGTCGAAGGTGACGATGCGGGCGATGGTCGATTCCACGCCGGACGGCAGCACCTTGACGCGCTGACCTACCTTCACGGAGCCTGACGCGAGGGTGCC